>JBKKBW010000075.1:0-1097 GCA_046713635.1 Dehalococcoidia bacterium | reverse complement strand
CTTCGGCGAAATAGGCCTCTCCGATGCCAACCGCGGCAATGATGCTGCCACCGAACGTTGGGGCTGCGATGCGGGCGATGTTCGCCGTGACCGAGTTGAGCGCTATGGCATTGGTTAGGTTCTCGTTTCCAACGATGTCGTAGAGCAGCACTTGCCTGACCGGCATGTTCACGGCCGCGCTCACGCCGCTCACGATTGCCGCGACGTAAATCTGCCAGAGTTGGATGCTGTCCGTAACTACAAGCACGCCTAGCGTCAACGCGATTGCGCCCGAAAGCAACTGAGTGGCTATGGCCAGCGTCCGCCGGTCGATGCGATCGGTAAGCACACCGGCCACCGGCGATGCAACGAGCGAGCTGATGCCGTAGACGAATGCGACGAGCCCGAGCTGAAAGGCTGACCCCGTGAGGTCGGCGACCAGCCAGCCGCGCGCGACGGCCTCCATCCAGTTCGCGACCTGGGCGGCTCCTGTACCAACAAGCAGGACCTTGAACTGCGGAAGGCCAAGCGAGGCAAACGTGCCGCTACGCGCGGGTGACGCGGCTGCGGCCGGACGCTCGTCGGGCGTCTCTTCCTGCTCCATGACTCACGAGAACGGCTGGCGCTTCGAACGCCTAGGGGCGGCTTCGCCGAGGATGGTAGCAGCCTGCGCTGCGCGTCGCACGTCAGGCCGGCAAGGGTGTCTCAACGACACGTTTGAGATTTGCCAGGCCCTCGACGAGCGCGATCTCGTAGTTCGTATCCGCTCGCCCGATAGTGATGATACGCAGGACAGCGTAACGAAACCCCTCCGGCTCCATGGTCGCCACGACCTCGGTGTGTTCGGCGCGCGGGATCAGCTTGTAGGTCAGCCGCGCGCGAATGCCGCCCTGGAGTTGCACCCACAGCGATAGGCTGTCATTCGCGATCGCGCGCTCGACCTCGTAGCGCGACGTGTCTCCCAGCTCCAGGTCGCCGGTGAGCGCCAGCCAGATAGCCTGTGGCGTGCCGTTGATCGCGAATGCCTTCTCGATTGTCACGACGCCATTATAGTTACTCCCGTGCCGTTGGTCTGTCCTCCGTAGCGCTGCTATCGTGCTCGTATGGTCGAGCTAGGC
>JBKKBW010000074.1:0-4639 GCA_046713635.1 Dehalococcoidia bacterium | reverse complement strand
CTTTACTACTAGGCTCGCGACCGCGCCGCCCATCTCGAACGAATTGACAACGGCGAGCCCGTCGGTGCTCTCGAATTCGACAAGCGCAGCGAGCAACCCTAGGCCGGCGGACGCGCCAAGGGCTTCGCCGAAGAGCTGCTTCGGGCGTGCCAACCGAAGCGATGGTGCATGGCCTCCGAAGACGCGCCCGACTGCCGCGCACTCGATGGCCTGGGCGGCGTCGTCTCCGGCGGCGAGACCGATCATCGTTATGGCGTCTTGCCCTACACCTGCGTCGGCGAGTGCGGCGCAGATCGAAAGCTCGAAGGCGCGGCCTGCCGGGTCCACGCTCCAGGGCACGCCCGCGTCCTGCGGCTCGCTAGCGGCTCCCGCACCGAGTATCGCGCCGTAGGACGTCGCGCCACGGCGCTCGGCCTGCTCTGGCGTTTCGAGGACGAGAAAGGCCGCGCCCTGGCCGAGCGGCAGGCGTTCAACATCAGAGCGGCGGGCTAGCTCCTGTAGATAGCGGATGCACTTGGGTGATAGCGTCTCGGCGGCGCCAGCCACGACAGTGTGCTCCCGTCCCTGGCGGAGCCAGCTCAGGGCCAGTTCGAACGGCGAGGAGCCGCCGAGCGCCGCCGTGCTGCCGCGCAGCCTGTGCGCGATGCCGACGCGGCTGCCGGGCATGCTCAGGATCGTATCGACGAAGTGGCTCGGCTTCATCGGGCGTGGGCCCTTCGTGGCGAGCGCCTCGATATACGACTCGACTGCACCCGACGGGCCTAGCACGTTGTTCATCACCAGCCCAACGTCATCGAGCGGCTCGTCGCCGGCCTCGATGCCAGCTTCGGCCAGCGCCTGCCCGGCCGCGGCGATGGCGAGCGTGCTGAGCGGTTCGTCGCGCTTGCCATCAGGCAGTACGCCTTCAGGAATCGTGTAGCAGAGTGGCGCGTCGGGGCCGGTCGCGCCGGGGGCAGGCGAAAACGATGCGCCGCGTCGCGATCGAACAGCGGCCTCGAACGAGGCCATATCCGGCCCGAGCGCCGAGATGGCACCCCTACCCGTGATGATGGCCTTTCGGGCGTCTATCATTCGGGCGCGTGCTGGTCTTGGACGAGTCGAACCAGCATTGCGACGACCTGCCGGACGGTGAGTAGGTCCGATGGGTCGATCTCCATCGGCATGACCACGTCGAACGCCTCCTCAAGCTCCGTCGCGATTTCGACGGCGTCGAGCGAATCGAGGCCGAGCGACTCATCACCTTCGGAGGCGCTGTAGAGCGCGCCGTCCGTTTCGATCTGCTGCCAGCCAAGCTCGCGCTCGCGCGCCGAGCGGTTGTAGACGGCGGCGATGATCTCCTTGACGCGCTGTTCGTCGATGGCTGGCGCTTGCACGCGGCACCTCGAGTGGTGGTGCGTCCACGATAGCAGATGGCTGCAAGGCGGAGAAACGGTCGCCCGGTGAAATCACTCGCTTGCCCCGTCAGCACTACTGTGCTAATATCATGCCCAGCTTCGACTCGAAGCGGTGAAACCAATCGATCATCCGCATACGCATAAAAAGGGTGTTTTTGCAAAACAGACATGTTAATTACAGATTCAGCTTGAATCTGACCGGCGGTACCAAAAAATGCCAAAAACGGCCCAAAATCCGTCGAAAAATGTCCCCTATGCGGAGGCAATAGCCGTGTAATACGGCCGAACATGACGTTTGCCGCGTCCGCCGGTCACGACGTTGACACGCCGCCACGCCTCGGCGGTATAATCCGGCCATCCCCGCATCGTTGTGTGAAGCAGGTCGCGGAAGGGCGCGGCGGAATGTGGCACGATGCCTATCGGAGGTGGTCCCGATGCGTTTGTTCAAGCAGCGCCAGGCTACGAAGGCTCGGATGGTGCGAGGCGGAGTGCAGGGCCGTGCGCCCAATTGTCATCCCGAGGCGGGCGGGGTAGAGCGCAAGCGGGGTGGAGGCCGAGGGATCTGTCCAAGCATCCGCAGAAAAGCCTCGCCCTTTGTGGAGGCGCGAGATTCTTCGGCGAACTTTACCCTGAGCGAAGCCGAAGGGCTTCCCCCTCCTTTTACCCCTCGCCCCTCAGGATGACATCTGTCCTCCGTCTCGCCCTCATCGCCGCGCTCCTCGCGCCAGCCGTCTTCACCATACTGACGCCCGTCCCTCACGCCGAGGCGCTGTCGCCGATCAACCAGCCGGGCGGTCAGAAGGTCTACTGGACAGAGTTCGGGGCGGACAAGATCCGGCGCGCCGACTTCGATGGGGCGCACCTGGAAGATGTGAACACGGGCCTGGCCGGGCCGGGCGCGTTCGCGCTCGATGTCGGCTCCGGGCTGCAATACTGGGCCGACGTCGACTCGTCGACGATCAAGCGCGGGCCGATGGAAGGCACGACGATCAGCGGGCTCGACGCGCCCGAGACGATCGTCGGCTCCGTCGCCGCCGCGGGCCTCGCGCTCGACACGATGGGACAGAAGATCTACTGGACGCAGGGTTCGACCGTGCGCCGCGCGAATACCGACGGCACATCGCAGCAGACGATCGTGACCGGGCAGGGCTGCCCGCTCGGCATCGCGATCGACGAGCTCGCTGAGGCGCCCAAGGTCTATTGGAGCGACCCCTGCCTGGACACAATCAAGCGCGCTAACCTCGACGGAAGCGCGGTCGCGACGCTCGTCAGCACCGGCCTCGACGGCCCGGGCGGCGTCGCGGTCGACCCCTACGCGGGCAAGCTCTACTGGGTGGACACGACGCTGAACACGGTAGGGAAGGCGAACCTGGACGGCACGTCGCAGCAGACGATCCTCAGCAGCCTGGGCGGGCCCGAGGACATCGCCGTCGACCCGGTTGGCGGGCGGATCTACTGGACGGAGTTCAGCACGAGCAAGGTGCGCTCGGCGGACCACGACGGCACGGACCCGGCTGACATCGCGCCGACCGGGTCGGTCCCCTTCGGCATCGACATCGACATCTACACGCCGGAGATCGGCATCGTCGACATCGCGATCGACGCGGCGGCGGGCAAGATGTACTACACCGACTTCGGGACGAAGGTCGTGGACGGCGAGCGCTGGGGGCGGATCATGCGCGCCAACCTGGACGGCACGAACCGCGTTGAGCTGGTGGGCAAGCGGGACCCCAGCATCTTCCCGATCGGGATCGACCTGGACCTGCAGGCGGGCAAGATGTACTGGACGACGCGGGACGGCGGCGACCTGCACCGCGCCAACCTGGACGGCACCGTGCAGGAGGACCTCAACCCCGCGGGCTCGAGAGATCCCTGCATGTTCCCCAGCGTCGCGGTGGACACGGTGAACGACCGGCTCTACTACGCCGACGCCATCCACGGGCACATCCACCGGAGCAACCTGGACGGCACGGGCGAGGTGGTGCTGGTGACGGGCGCGGAGTTCCCGCAGGACATCGCGCTGGACGTGGCGGGCGACAGGATGTACTGGACGGAGACGGACGGCGCGGAGACGCGCATCATGCGCTCGACGCTGACGGGCGGGAGTATCACGGAGCTGGTGACGATTCCGGATCCGACTCCGGATGGCATCGCGCTGGCTCTGGACTTACTGGGTGGCAATATGTACGTGACATTCCCAACCCCGAGCCCCGACGGCGCGATCCTGCGCTACAACCTGGACGGCACGGGTGAGCAGACGATCCTCTCGGGGCTGAACAACCCGCGGAACCTGACGCTGGGGCCGACGATTGGCGGTGGGGCGGGTAGCGAGGCTGATGGACTTCGTGGAAGGGACAGGTCCTTCGGGCTCCCCACCCCTTCCTTCTACCCCTCACCCCTCAGGATGACAACGGAGGGCGTCGGGGAGGCGGCGGGGCCGACGAGCAAGGTGTACTGGACGGACGATGACGGGCTGCATCGCGCGAACTTGAACGGGACGTCACAGGAGCTGCTGGTCGCGTCGGACAGCGACGGCGACGGCTGCCCGAACGTGCGCGAGCAGCAGACGGCGGCGGGCAGCCAGACATCGGGCGGGCTGCGCGACGACCAGAACCCGTACGACTACTTCAACCCGAGCGGAGATGGGCAGAATCGTATCGAAGATATGCTAGCAGTCCGCGACGCGTACTTCGAGGACGATAACGACGCGAACCCGGGCCTGCCGCCCTACGCTGCGGCCTACAACCCGGCGACGGACCGCGATAACGATGCTGCGTCGCCGAACGCCTGGAACACGGGCGCGCCGGACGGGCTGCAGCGGGTGCAGGACATCCTGCACATGCTGAACCAGTACTTCCATGATTGTGCGTAGCGGACGCGGTAGTGGGGCCAAGCGACTTGGCCCCAAACATACTGCTTATGTCGCAATGCGGAAGGGCGTGGTAGAATGGTCGCATCGTCTGGCTTTGCGGGGGAGCATTCGGCCCGCCTTAGCGGGCGGCCTTTCGGGGGTGAAATATGTCCTGTACCCGGCGCGGTTTCCTGAAGACTATCGGCGCGGCCATGGTCGGTCTGGGCGTGACGCGGCTAGATGGCTTCCAAGCCTTCGCGGCTTCGTCTACGGCCGGTCCGGCCGGGAACGCCATCCTGGGCGGCGGAGGTCCGGCATCCGGCCCCTTTAGCATCGAGACGCTGCGGCAGGTGGCTGCAGACGCAGCACTCCACGCGGGCGACGCCGACCTAGC
>JBKKBW010000073.1:0-1339 GCA_046713635.1 Dehalococcoidia bacterium | reverse complement strand
GCCGTCCATCGCGGCGTGCGGCGACGCGCGTTCGAGGGCGCCTGCCGGGCCGAGCAGCGCCAGGCCGGACGATGCGAGCTGCTGCCAGAGCTCGCTGTGGAATAGCTTCAGCGCGTCCGCATCGTAGCCCGGCAGGACGCCACGTGACTGCATCCAGGTGATCCGCCACGAGAGGAGGCGCGCGATGCGTAGACGCGCCGCGATCTCAGCGAGACGCTGGCGCGCGGGAGCGGGCAGCGGACCGCGGCGACGCAGCTCGGTCACGAGATCGTCGAACTCGCGCTCGACATCACCGACAGGAAAGACACGCTCGAACGCTAGCGCAGCGCTCGTCATGTAGTCCCACCCTCGTCCTTCCTCGCCGACCAGCTGATCGGCGGGAACCCGCACGCTGTCGTAGAAGACGGCGTTCGTGCGTTTGTTGCTGAGCCCCGCAAGCGCAGTGACGACGATCCCCGCAGCGTTGGACTCGACGACGAAGAACGAGTAGCCATCGCGCTTGTCTGCAGATGCGTCTGTCCGCGCGACGAGCCAGTGATACTGCGCGTAGTGGGCGCGCGTGTTGAAGAGCTTATGGCCTTCGATGACGTAGTCATCGCCATCGCGAGTTGCACGTGTCTGGAGTGCGCCGAGGTCTGATCCTGCTTCGGGCTCGGTGTACGCAAGGCAGAACTCGATCTCGCCACGGGCGATCGGAGGCAAGTAGCGCTGCTTCTGCTCGTCGCTCCCGAAGCGCATGATCATTGGCCCTGCGACGCCCACGCCAACGAGGCGTCCAGCGGGAAGCACGCGGAAATACGCGAGCGCGTCTTCGACGAGGCTGGTTTGGACAGGCGTGCCCTCCATACCGCCGTATTGCTTCTGCCAGCTTGGTGCCAACCAGCCGCGCTCACCCAGCTGTTGAAGCACTCCGCGGACGCGGGGCCCCAGCTCTTTGCCGGATTCGGTCTCTTCGACGACTTCGGCCGTGACGAGGCGCGAGAGGAGCGCGTGCAGCTCTTGCCGGAACGCTTCCTCATCGGGCGAGAGGCGGAAGTCCATCGTAAGGAATTAACTGCGCAGGATATGCTCGGAGCAGCGGAGGGCGAGGCCGGTCGGCGTGATGAACTGCGCAACGTCGTCAGCCATGATGGCGTCGGCCCCCGGAGCATTGTAGCGCGGGCCTTCCATCGCACTCGGGTCCATGTAGTGGAGCTCGACGAAGCCGTCGATGTCGGGCCCGGGGCCGATACGGCGGATGACGTTGTTGGTCACGTAGCGGGAAATGCCGTTCATGTACTTCAGGACGATCGGCACGTGCTTCTCAACCCAGTGCTGCGCGAATTGCTCGTGCGAGATG
>JBKKBW010000072.1:0-2750 GCA_046713635.1 Dehalococcoidia bacterium | reverse complement strand
GCCGCGACTTGCCCGACCAGCTCCTTGTCGATCCCTCGTACGTGGATCTTGTTCGTCCCCTCAACCTCAAGCTCGATGCCGTTGGGAGCTTGGACATCGACTGGATGAGAGAACCCAACCGCCACCTGGATGTTCTTGCCCATCTGCTGTGCGCGATAGCCGACGCCCTGTAGCTCGAGCGTCTTACTGAACCCGTCCGCAACACCGGAAACCATGTTCGCAACGAGCGCGCGCGTGAGTCCGTGCAGCGCGCGGTGTTTCGGACTGTCGCTTGGCCTGGTAAACGTCAGCGTACCTTCGTCCTGATGCAATCGAATGTCTTCGTGCAGTTCGCGCCGCAACTCACCCTTCGGTCCCTTAACCTTGATCGACTGGCCATCGATCTGGACCTGGATCGCCGACGGGACGGGGATAGGTTGCTTACCGATTCGTGACATCTTCCCTCACCTACCAGACGTAACAGAGCACTTCGCCGCCGGTTTGCTGGCGCCAGGCCTTTTGTCCGGCCATGATGCCCTTCGGCGTCGAAAGGATAGCGATCCCCAGCCCGTTATAGACGCGCGGGATCTCTCTCTTCTGCACGTACACGCGTAGGCCCGGCCGGCTCACGCGCTTGATCCCGTTCAACATCGGCTCTTTCTTCTCCGTGTAGTTCAGATGGAGCCGCACGAACCGGCGCGGACCCTCCTCGAAGACCTCGTACTCCCGCACGAAGCCCTCTTCCTTCAAGACACCTGCAATAGCCACCTTGACCTTTGAGGAGGGGATGTTGACGTAGTCATGCCGCGCGGCAATCGCGTTACGGATCCGCGTAAGCATGTCGGCAATCGGGTCGGTCATAGTCATCGCGCCATACCCCCTTACCAGCTAGATTTCTTCACACCCGGCAGCTTGCCATCAAGGGCCAGCAGCCGGAAACAGATCCGGCACAGTCCGAAATGGCGCATGTACGCGCGTGGCCGCCCGCACTGATGACAGCGGCGGATGATGCGCGAGCTGAACTTCGGTGGCCGGTTTGCCTTTTCTACCAGTGCTTTCTTTGCCATGAACTACTCGCTCCGGCTAAATGGCATACCCAGCATTTCCAGAAGCCGGGTGCCTTCTTCGTCGTTCTGGGCCGACGTAATGATGTTGATCTGAAAGCCGCGCACGCGGTCTACCTTGTCGTACTCGATCTCGGGGAAAATCAGTTGTTCGCGCACACCCAGGCTGAAGTTACCGCGGCCGTCGAACGCTTTTGGTGACACGCCGCGGAAGTCGCGAATGCGAGGCAGGGCAGCGTTCAGCAACCGGTCCAGGAACTCCCACATCCGGGGCCCGCGTAGCGTTACCATAATGCCAATCGGGTTCTTTTCTCGGATCTTAAAGTTCGAGATCGATTTCTTCGCTCGCGTCGTAACGGGCTTCTGCCCTGCGATGGTCGCGATCTGCTCTGCCGCCGCATCAAGAGACTTCGCGTTCTGTGTTGCCTCTCCCATCCCAACGTTGATTACCACCTTCTGGACGCGCGGCACCTGCATGGCGTTCGCGTAGTTGAACTCCTTTATCAGCGCGGGCGCTATCTCGTCGCGAAAGCGCTGTTTGAGGCGTGGCGTTTCTGCTGTACTCATACCCTCAACCTAATCGATGTCTTCGTGGCACTGCTTGCAGACGCGCACCTTGACGCCGTCTGTCCGTACGCGCGATGTGACGCGCGTTGGCTTTTCGCACGCCTTGCATATCAGCTTCACGTTGGAGATGTGGATGGCGGCTTCCTTATGGATGATGCCGGCGGGCTCTCGCTCGTTGCGCTGCTTCTGATGCCGTTGCACCATGTTCAGCCCTTGTACCACCACACGCTCCTGGCTGCGCAAGACGTCACGTATCTGCCCGCGCTTACCACGCTCCTTGCCTCCCAGCACCAGCACTTGGTCGTCACGCTTGATTCGCTGCATTACACGACCTCCGGAGCCAGCGAGATAATCTTCATGAACTTGCGCTCGCGCAACTCCCGGGCCACCGGCCCAAAGATGCGCGTACCACGTGGGTTCTCTTTATCGGCGAGCAGCACGGCTGCATTGTCATCGAAGCGAATCGATGACCCGTCTTCGCGCTGCCAGCCCTTCGCCGTGCGCACGACGACTGCCTTCACCACTTCACCCTTCTTCACGCTCGTACCTGGTTGCGCCTGCTTCACCGATGCGACGATGATGTCGCCGACATGCGCGTAACGGCGCCGGGTGCCACCCAGCACCTGGATGCACATGATCTGGCGCGCGCCGGAGTTATCGGCAACCTTCAGCCGCGTGTACTTCTGAATCATGACTCGTTCGTCTGTTCCTCAACGTCTGCTTCTTCCGAAACCTCTTCGGCCAGCACTTCCGTGCTCGCAACGGCCTCCGCCGCCTCGATAGCGTCCGGCTCCGCAGCCGCCGCTTCTCCAGCAGGCGCTCCCTCTGCGCTGTCATCAGCATCTGCCGCCGGACGTGCAGGCGGCGCTTCGCGCTCGCGGTGCAGGGCTAAGTACTCGCTATCGATCTCGCGCGCGGCCACTTCTGCCACTTCACCCCGCTCGACAATCTCGGCGACACGCCAGCGCTTCAGCCGTGACATCGGTCGCATCTCTATAATGCGTACCTTGTCGCCGACCTTGGATTCCAGGTGATCGTCGTGCGCCAGAAACCGCTTGCTGCGCTTTATGATCTTGTGATAAAGCCGGTGTCGCGTCGTGTGATCGACTCGCACCACGACGGTCTTCTCCATCTTGTCGC
>JBKKBW010000071.1:0-2243 GCA_046713635.1 Dehalococcoidia bacterium | reverse complement strand
GACGAGCACGCCGCGCTCGGTTGCGGCTGCGACGTCTACGTTGTCATAGCCGACACCAAAGTTGGACACGACCCGCAGGCGAGGCGCGGCGCCGAAGACTTGGGAATCAAAGGGCACCCGCGTGTGCGAGAGCACACCGTCGATGTCCGCCAGCGCACCCAACAGATCGGGTTTCGCAGGCTTGCCGCGCTCGCCAAACGGAACGACATCACATGCGTTCTTGATTCGCGCTACGACATCATCCGGCGGCGGCAGCGCTAGGTAGACCTTGGGTCTCATAGCGGGAGTATCCTACCCGACAACGCGTCCTCCGAACCAGCTAGCCCGCCGCCCATGCAGCGGATACGATGATGCCATGTCGCAGGACCCCCACGACCGCCGAGACGTCCCGGCCTACGTCGCGCTGATGCGCATCGTTGTCGTGATCGGCATGTCGGCCGCGATCGCGACCGGCGGCTTCCTTCTGCTCGCCGGGACCAGGTACTTCCTCTGGGGCTTTCTGTGCATCCTGGCGGCGCTGCCGTTCTTCGCTCTCATGCGCTACGTGGAGCGTATAGCCGAGGCAAAGGGCGCGCCACCACCACCAAACACCTAATCTGAGCTACTGTTCGGAGATTTCGATCGCCGTTATCTCGGTGCCTTTAGCGATGCGCTCGGCGACGTCCAGACCCGACGTAATCCGGCCGAATGGCGTGAACTCGTCAAACTGCGTCGAAGTGTCGAGCGCGATGAAGAACTGACTCCCGTTTGCCATGCCAACCGTGCCGGCCGTAAATCCGCCAGGCTTTTCCTGTGACCAATCGTACCCGGGATCACCCCGCCCTGTGCAGGTGACTTCAGCTTCAACTTGACAGTTTGGGTCCCCGGCCTGCGCATTGAAGCCAGGGCTGACCTGGTGGAAGACCAGGCCATCGTAGAACCCATCCCTTGCCAAGAAGACGAAGTTGTTCACGGTCTGCGGAAACTCGCTCGCCAAGAGCTCCACTTGCATGTCACCTTCGGCTGTCTTGATAGTCGCGACGTACGTCTTCGAAGGGTCGATCGTAAGGGGGGGCGCTGCCTCGTACTGCTTAACGGTCACCGTCGCGCGTGCTTGCGGCGTCCCGGTTCCCTCAGCGTCAGGCGGCTTGACGAACCCACCTTCTGGGTTGGCGTTGCTGCTCGTATCCCCCTGGAGGCTACAGACGCCACCTAAAGCGACGCTACCGATCATGATCAGTGCGCCGACAATGAAGAACACTTTGACGTTCGCGAACGCGCCAAAGACGCCGGTCGGTTTAACGTCACCGGCGTAGGCGCTCCCGGGCTGGTAGCGCTTCTTTCGTCGTCTAGACTGTTGGGTCATGGCTCCACTCGACTATAACAGAGCCTCCGCGGACACGAAAGGAGGGAGCGATACTACTGGAGATACCAGCGCAGCTTGTTCCGGTCTGGCTTCGGTACGGGAGGGGTGGAGCGCGTGAGCGTCGGCGTCGCTGTGGCTACGCGCTGCTCGTCGTACTGCAGCCGGCGGTTCGCATCGCCCAGCACCTCGTACGCCTCGTTTAACTGAGGAAGCAGCTCGCGCCGATCCTTTGTCGCCTGCCAGTAAGCTCGCTCAATGTCGCGAAACGTGGCGTCCACAGGAACAACCAGCAGGTCGTAATAGTCGACCGAGCGTCGTGAGCGTGGCAGATGCGTTGAGCCCATTCACCGATTCAAACGGCAGGAGGGCCTCGACGTTTCAGCTAAGCGACGGTCCTTTCCTCATCGACTTCGAACCCGGATGACACCTCTGCGCCCCAGTCCTGTCCCGCTCCCGCGAAAAACTCTGTAGAACCGCCGCCCGCCGTGGCGATGAGAGACCGCCAGTCGTCGCCGTCGTCCGGATAGCAGGCGACGCCAATTTGCAGCATCCCCTTCGGAAGGCGGGCCGCGAGCCGATCACGTGCGATCACTGCACCGTCCCGAGGCGTGTACGTAAGCAGCACGGCAAAGCGCAGACTGCCTAAGTGGGCCACCAGATCTGTAGCCCGGAACGACTTCGTGAACGCTTTGAAGAGATCGCCCTCGCGTTCACGTCCCAGGCGGCCCCGCGTCGATTCCGCAAGAATAAGCGCGCATGGGTGGCCGAATCGGCGCGAGCGCTCCAGCTCCTCCTGGAGTCGCAGGCGAAAGTACCAGTCAGCGTAGAAGCCCGTTTCCCGATCGTAGATCACCAACCGTTGGGCGAAGTCGCGTACGCGGCCCATGCCTTCGAGGCG
>JBKKBW010000070.1:0-5047 GCA_046713635.1 Dehalococcoidia bacterium | reverse complement strand
GATTCTTCGCTGCGCTCAGAATGACATTCTCACCTGAACCGCACGGTCGCGATCTCGTTCGGGCGCAGCTTTAGGCGCACCGCATTGTCCGAAACGTCGGCCTTCGTATCGAGCGCGTCTTCCTTCATATCGACTATCTCGGCGCGGGACCAGCGCTCGCCGAACGAGAGCTTGGCGCTCGATGCGCGGTTGAGCGTGTTGTAGACCCTCGCGACAGCGCCGTCGCCGTCTTCCGAGCGTTTGAGCGCCGTGACGACGATGCCCGCGCCGTCGACGTCGAAGATCGACGCGGAAGTTGGTAGCTGGCCGGTGCCTTGCCGGTTGTATCGAGCGCGCATCGGGGCGGCGAAGGCGTGCGCGTGCTGATATGCCTTCTCCCAGCCGCCGCGATGCGGGATGATGCTGTACTCCGCAACGCTCAGGCCGGGTTGCTGCGCGCCGGGCGACGCGAGCGGCGGGCCAGCGTGCCCGTGCCGCGACGGGTAGTCCATCCTCGATAGCCAGCCGACGCAGCGCAGCAACGTCAGCGCGATCGTCACCCTGTCCTTGCCGTGCAGCGCTTCGTACTCAGGCAGGCCGCGGTTCGCGATCATCATGCCGCCGTGGCTGTCGTTGATGTCGACAAACGTCTTCTGCGGCTCGTAGCCCGAGGGCACTTCGCACCAGGTCTTGTCGTGCTGCGGCAGCGCGATCCGACGCGTGACCACACCGAAGTGCTGCTCGGCGTGCGCGACGCCGGTCTGGACACCGGTCGGGAAGTGCGCGCGAAGGCGGTGGTCTTCCGCGTTGTTCTCGAACTCGGTGCGGATGTCGATGCGCGGCACGCCGGGCGAGACGCTGACGAGCACGCGCACGGGACACGCCACCGTCTTCGCGACGCGCTGTCGCTTCTCGTTCAGCTTGGCGGGGAATCGATAGGTCATCGCGATCTCGAGCGTCTGGCGCGCCGGCCCATCTTCTACGAGACGTACCTTCGGCGGCGCGGCGGGAGCGCTGATCAACGGGTCTGGGTCGGTCGCGCAGTAGTTGTACTCGTCGCCGCGGTCGCCTCCGTCGACGAGTCGATTGAGCCCGCGGTACTTGACGCCTGTGGCCTTAACCTCGACGCGCAGCGAGCCGTCCTTGGGGTCGGCACTTACGGTGAAGATGCCGTTGTCGAGCTTCGGCTCGGACTTCTTCGCGGCTCTCCCATTCGCGGGTCGGGCTTCAGCCCGACTCGGACCGTACCCGAGGCTGTACGTGCGGTAGCCGACGGCGGGCACGTCGCGCGCGACGAAGCCGATCGCGGTGCGCGGACGCCCGACGAGCTCCTGCGCAGGTACATCTTCGACAAGCTGGCAGTCGTGCCACTTGCCCTTGTCGTCGATCAGCGCGACCGGTTGCTTGTCGCGGACGGCCGGAACGGTCGTCGTAACGTAGTCGGTGCGCGGGCCGGGCAGCGGGTTGAAGACGTACACGCGGTCGGCGATGCCCTGCGCGCCGATGCGCCGCATCGCCTGCTGCGTCAGGTCTTCGGCTACCTGCTCGCACTGGTCGAAGCGCGGCCGCATCTCGTCGTGCGTCTGATCGATGCTACAGCCGCAGATCGAATCGTGCGGTTGATTCTCCAGCAGCAGCCGCCACGCGCGGTCGAGCAGCCCCCAGTCCGACTTCACTTCGTGCGGCGCGGGGCTGGGCGGGCCGGGCGGCAGCGGCGGCTCCAGCCACGTCTCGCCGAGACGCGCGCGCAGCAGCTCCGACCAGAGCGTCAGCGGCTCCGCCCAGCGTGCCAGCGCCTGTTCGCAGTCGAACGTGCGCTGCTTGATCCACATACGCGCCGACAGCACACCGGGCAGCACGTTCGAGAGCTGGCCGCTGCGAAACTCGCCGCGACGCTTGACCGGCGGCTTCTCGCTAACAAGCGGCGTTAGCTCGTCGAACAGCTGCGGCAGGCTGCCGATCTCGATGTGTGCATCGTCGATACGATCGTTGTACGCGCGAACGAGGTGCGCCAGCTCGCCCTGCGGAGGCGTGTGATCGCTTCCCCACATCATGAGCATCAGCGGCACGCTCAGGTACGGCTCCAGCAGCCCTCGGACGAACTGCACCTTCTCGATGAACTCGTCTTCGTCCGTCGGGAACGGCGCGCCGATGCCGTAGCCGCCGCGGATGTGCTTCGTCAGCACGCTGCTGCCGTCGGGCGACTCCCAGACCAGCTCCGTCGTCTTGAGCGACGAGTCGGTCCCGCGCCAGAAGACCGCGCGCTTCAATCCGAAGCCGTTGAAGATCGCGGGCATATGCGCGATCTGGCCGAACGGGTCGGGGATGTAGCCCACGTTCATCACCGCACCGAGCTGCTTCGCGACGCGATGCCCGCGCAGGATGTTGCGCACGAGCGCCTCGCCCGATGGCAGGAACTCGTCCGGAATGACGTACCATGGCCCAGCCGCGAGACGGCCTTCGCGCACGTAGCGTTCGAGCTTCTCCCGCCGGTCGGGCCGCACCTCCAGGTAGTCCTCGATCAGGATCGTGTGCCCGTCGAGCATGAAGTGCCTGTAGTCGGGATCGCTGTCGAGGATCTCGAAGATCAGGTCGAAGAACCCGACGAGCCGCGTGCGGTAGCGCTGGTACGGTAGGTACCATTCGCGGTCCCAGTGCGTGTGCGGGACCATGATGATACGGAGCTTTTCGCTTACGGCCAAAGCATCCGCACTATAGCGGTGAGTCCGCTATCTGACCAAACGACCAAGCAAACCCGCGTTAATCTGCAGGATGAGAGCGGCATCCACAGAGGTAATTGTCACCGGACAGCATTGAAAACGCAGGATATACAAACCCTCAGCTTCGTCACAGACATCGCCCAGTTCAAGGTAGCCGGCGACGACCTGCAAGACGATCGCGGCATCGATACTGTTAGCCCGGCTATCGCAGGTCGCATCACCTGGAAGGGCACCTCGCGGCAACTCGCAGTCAACGGTCTGACTCGTTGTAAAGCAGCCGGCGACAAGCCACTGGTTCGAGGCCCACTGGCCCTGCAGGACACTTGGCCCTTCATCGTTTGCGCTACCCTCAAGCCAAAACTCGACGCTACCCACAACGCCCTCCAGGGCTGCCTCGCCCGTCAGTGGGCTGAGCCAGCCATCAAGAGTTCCCGCACCTAGCCCCGCGCAGCTCAGGGGAACCGTAAGTGCTTCCTGGTTCTGCTGCGCCGCGCCTTCGCAAGACACTTCTTCGCCATACCTGGTAATCAGCCGCCACTCTTGCTCGCCGCTAACATCCATGAAGCTGGGATCGCTATCGACGTGTTGGCCGACGAGCGTTCCTGTAAGGGAGCTGTTGCTATTCTCACGACCTGCAACGAATGCTCCGCTGAACCAATCGCCATCCTCGCTCATCACGCCGATGACCGTTGCTTCGAAGTCGCGCTCTGAACCTGCCATCCCAACCAACTCGAACGATGCAGTTTCCGGTTCGAGCGGTCCGCGTAGCCAGTAGCCTCCTGCGAGGCCGCAGTCGAACGCCGCGAAAATCTCGTCCGTCGATGACTGTTCGACCGCCGCCTCGCACACGCCTAGAACCCCACTCGAAACAGTGACGCGCCAGTCGCCGGTTGCATCGCTATCGAAACTGTGGTCGGTTTTCTTTAGCCCGGTGAATGGTCCCGAGTCGCAACACGGGTTGTACACTGTCCATCTTCCCGCGATGGCGAGGCCGTCTGGTGTACCAGTCGCGGTGATCTCAGACGAAATGCTAGAGAGCTTTAGGTTCGGTCCAACGAGATGGCCGTTGAACGTTTCGCTAGGGCTTCTGGGACACTGCAAATCTAGCTGAAGATCTGCGCCCGTTTGCTGTACCGTCGCCTCGCACGACTCCGGGCTATCACCGGTCTCCACAGACCATATTCCGCGCAAGTCCGGCACGGGCGGCGCCTGGACGCCGCGCGTCGCATGGAACGTTCCCGTAAGGTCGCCGTCGCTCCATTCCCACATGCCATCAACGCTATTGCCATCGGGCGATATCGTTCCATCGAGAGCGATGTCGACGACTTGCTCACCGTCGGAGTCCAGCGTGACGCGACGCACCTCCGGACCGATTTCTCCGCGAAGGGGCGTGTTGGGTGCACCCAAACAGGAGAGCACCACCCGTAGGCTCGATCCTGTTTGCTCAACGTATGCCGTGCACGTGATCGACACGCCGCCTTCGACGGACACGGTCCAGTCGCCGTTCAGATCGATGGGCGTTCCAGCTTCGACGCGTGATTCGAAGGACACCATGCCGATGAGGACCAGCAGACCGAGGAGCGCGGCACGTAATTCATTATGCACGGCTGGTCACCCGCAAATAGATCGGGTTAGCCAAAACGTGGACGACTTCGCCACGTTCGGGGCGGCCGCGCCAGCCGCGCACCTCGGCGCGGACGTAGCACGGCCTGTCGAGCGGCAGCTCGAACTCGACGTTCGTCTCTGTCTTGTCGGCGATCGTCTGATGCAACAGCTCGCCGTCGCGGACGAGGCGAAGCTTCTTCTCGGGCGGGCCGCGGTAGTGCATCCGGAACGTCACCGGCGTGCCTTCCGGCGCCTCGATCGTGTCGCCGATCATGTAGGAGCGGCCGTTGCAGTCGGCCGTGTACTCCAAAAACGGGCCGCTGGGGTCCTCCGACACGAAGACATGGCCGGCGCGCACCGCGTCGATGATGTTCGCTTCGCTGAGCGGCTCCTGCGCGTAGACCCACGTGCACGGCGTACCGAGCGGCCATGGCTGCGGCTGATACGCCGGCGAGAGCCCGTGGCAATCGCTGCCGCCGACCGCGACGACCTGCGCGCCCTTTCGCAGCCGCTCCTCCCAGAACGCCAGCGACTCATCGTTGAAGAAGCGCCAGACGCCCTGCCAGGCCTCGGTCACGCGGAAGCCCTCCGCACCAAGGAACTCCCACGGCCAGCCTGTCTTCGGATGGTTGGGCGAGAACAGCCCGCCGCGCTCGTGCACCCAGTCAATCGTGCGCGCCATGCCCGCGCCGTCCGTCGCGCGGAAGTCGACCCACGTGCCCAGGCCCCAGACGTTCGCGTGG
>JBKKBW010000069.1:0-1875 GCA_046713635.1 Dehalococcoidia bacterium | reverse complement strand
CTGCTGCTACCGTGGCGCGTGGGAACAACAGGAGGTACGCGCCCAGAACGCCCGCAATCGCGCCGCTAGCGCCGATCGAAGGGATGAGCTCGTTGATGTTCGTGGCAACGTGCGAGCCCGACGCAGCCAGCCCGACAACGAGGTAGAAAAGGGCGTAACGCACGTGGCCCATCGCGTCCTCTACGTTATCGCCGAAGACCCAGAGAAAGAGCATGTTTCCCAGCAAATGGAGCCACCCACCGTGCAAGAACGTAGAGTAAAACAATGAGGCTATCTCGCTGTTGCGCGAGCAGTAGAACTCCAGGGAACGCGCCGAGACCTCCGGATCAAGTCCGGCCTGCGACGTTAGGCAGGCAGGGATGGCGCCCCAATGGAACAAGAACACATCGAGTTCGGAGAAGCCGAAGGGTGGTAGCTGCGTAGTGCTGAGCGTGAGCTCGTAGAGAAAGATGATGATGTTTAGCGCGATGATAGTGACGTTGACGAACGGGAACGTTCGAGAGCGGACGCTGTCGCCGATCGGGATCATCGATCGCGGCTAAGGTTCCTTTTGCCAGGTAAGTTCTTGGCGCCGCTCCGCCTTGTTTGCATAGCGGGCCATGGCAAAAAGCAGGTCGCATAGGCGGTTGAGATAGACCATGATTGCACTATTGACCTGCTCCTTCGCGCCCAGCGTGACGGTCACACGTTCAGCGCGCCGGGCGACGGTTCGTGCGAAATGCAGCGCCGATGCGACCTGCGAGCCGCCTGGCAGGATGAAGGTACGAAGCGGCGCCACTCGCGAGTCGTACTCATCGATGAGCCGCTCCAGAGCTCCTATGCTGGTCTCGTTTAGTGTGAACGTTGCACTCGACTTCGCTTTGCGGCGCACCGGCTGGTCGCTGGCCAGTTCGGCGCCAATGTTGAATAGCTCGTTTTGGATCGACTGGAGGTGCCCGAGGAGCGCGCGGTTCTTTGTCAGCGACGCCGCAACACCGAGAGCTGCGTTCAGCTCGTCGATTGTGCCATAAGCGTTGACGCGCGGGTGGTCTTTCGGCACGCGGCGTCCGCCGAAGACGCCCGTTTGGCCGCGGTCGCCGGTACCCGTGTAGAGGTTCGATTTACGAGGGCTTCGCGGCATAGCGCTGGTCAGAGTGGCTCGGGGACCGTATCGTTCGGGCGCATAACGCGTGTATTATACACAGCGGAAGCTGGACGGAGGTTTCGGTGGATCTCGGGCTGAGCGGCAAGGTAGCGCTCGTCGGTGGCGCAAGCCGCGGCATCGGTAGGGCAGTGGCCGCAGGGCTCGCGGCCGAAGGCTGCCGCGTGGCCATCTGCGCACGTGATCAGCAGAAGCTCGACGCGACAGCAGCTGAGATCCGCGCCGCCACAGGTGCCGACGTCCTCGCAGTGCAGTGTGACATGGCGGTAGCCTTCGACATCGAGCGCTTCGTGAACGAGGCTGCCTCGCACTTTTCTCGAATCGATATCGTCGTAAACAACGCTGGCGGTCCGCCGCCGGGCACATTTGATGCGCACGACGACGCGACATGGCAGAAGGCTGTGGATCAGAATTTCTACAGCGTAGTCCGGACGGTACGAGCCGCGCTGCCGCTCTTGCGCGCCGCTGGCGGCGGCCGCATCATCAACATCACCTCCGTTGCTGTTAAGGAGCCGATACCTGGCCTGATCCTCTCGAACGCGGTGCGACTCGGTGTTGTCGGCCTGTCGAAGACGCTGTCGCGGGAGCTGGGGCCGGACAGCATCACGGTGAACAACGTCTGCCCCGGTCTAACGCTGACCGATCGCATGCGCGAGCTATACGGCGCCAGAGCGCAAGCGGCAGGTCGCTCGCTGGAGGTCGTCCTAACCGAAGAGGCCGCACGTATCCCGCTC
>JBKKBW010000068.1:0-4115 GCA_046713635.1 Dehalococcoidia bacterium | reverse complement strand
CATAAGGGGAAACCCCAGGGTCTCGTCGGTACGAGCGCGGAACCGAATTCAGGGTGCTAGACTAGCTGAAAACGGCCGATACCTAAGAGGAATGATCGGGCCGATCGGGACCGTTCGTCCCAGGGCTTCAGAGTTCCTCAAGGGAGACTGCATGAACTGGCTCGATGCCGCCATCCTAGCCTTAGTCGTCTGGTTTACCTTTGCTGCCTTCCAAGCCGGCTTCATCCGTGAGAGCGTTACCGTAGTCGCAGCGGTTCTCGGTGTCGTCTTGGCTGGTATGTTCTACATTGACCTAGCCGACGATGTGTTGCTGTTCATTGACAATGAATACGTCGCGCGGATCGTCGCGTTTGGCGTGCTCTTTGCCGCGACCGCGTTGGCTGGGCAGATGCTCGCCATGGTCCTTAAGCCCGCCGTCGATGGTTTTCAGCTTGGTGTCTTTGACCAGCTTGCTGGGGCGGGATTCGGCCTAGCCAAAGCGCTCATCTTCATCCAGGTGTTCCTAATAGTGTTTATCACCTACCCCAAATGGAACATGGATGACGCGATTGACAGTTCCTTCATCGGGTCCCTGATCATCAAGAACACGCCTGTTGTCGTGAAGGCGCTGCCTGATGAGTTCGAGCTGAGCGTGGATAGCTTTAATGCTGGAGTGCCGGCGTCCTTCCCTGACCAGCGCTATGAGTACGAGGGGCCCGGCAACATCCCTCCACAAATCAGACCGCACTAAGTACCCAGCGTTCCCCACCAGCCCGCGACGCCTGCACAGGCGCTACCTCTTGATCGCCGGCTGTCACACTTTCGAAACAACTGGGCTCCTAGCTGTTGGTATCTTTCGCCCCAGGGAAAGGCCCGCCAGTTCCTTCAAGTTTGCCTAAGGGGCCGCCTGCTTGATATAACGCGACTCCGAACCTTTGGTGGTGGCTAGGTTCCTCCCCGCGGCCTAAGTCGATCCTGCCCGCTAGTGGGGTGGGATCAAACGTTGTCATCTCACGAAGGAGAACGGGATGAACCTGGATGAAGAGCTAGTTATTCATGAAAGCCCCTGGCGTGGTCGCTTCATCACGTTGGCTGTGCTCGCTGTTATCGGCATCGTTATCGGCGGTCTAACGTACGCCCTGTTCTTTCGCGACGCCGAGGAAGAAGCGCGAGCGACGGAGGACATCACAGTAGGGCGCGCCACGATCAATGCTAACCTGATTGTCTCGGGAACAGCCGATGCTCAGCTCATTAGTGATCTAGGCTTTCGAACGTCAGGACGGGTGAGCGGAGTCAACATCAAAGTAGGCGATGCGGTGCGGAAGGGTGACGTACTCGCCTCGCTTGAAGCGGACGACCTTTCGAATGGTGTTGCCTCCGCAGGGGCGAGCCTCGGACAGGCGAAGGCTCGTCTGGATCAGCTTGTCGAGGGTGCGACCGATGCTGATCTCGCAGCCGCCAATCAGCAGATAGTTTCAGCGCGCGAACAGGCAAACAGCGCGAACCGCAGCATTGACGAACTACTGGAGGGTCCGACGGTCGCGCAGTTGCGCGCGCAGGAGCAGGCAGTCGTCACGGCTCAGACTTCACTAAACGAAGCAGAGCGACAAAGGGAGGCACTGCTCGATGGTCCTAATGCCTCCCAGGTGGTTAGCGCGAACCAGGTTGTGACGTCCGCCCGCGTGGCACTGGATCAGGCCCGACGCGACCGACAGACGTTGCTCGAAGGTCCGACGGCTGCGCAGGTCACGTCCGCTGATCAGGCGGTTACGTCGGCCCAGGCTGGCCTGAACCAGGCGCAGCGTTCTCTGGACGACCTGCGGCGTGGGGCTACGTCCACCGAAGTCGCTTCGGCGCAACAGGCTGTGACTGCGGCTCAGGCGAACCTCGAATCAGCCCGCGCGAATCTCACGCGTCTGACCGATGGCCCGACTGCCGCCGAGCGGGCGATCGCGAATTCGCAGGTTGCCGCCGCCCGGCAGGGACTGACGAGCGCACAAGTCAACCTTAGCAATGCTCGCTCGAACGTCATCTCAGCAGAGGCTGCGCTGCGCGCGGCCATCGCCGTATTCTGCGTCGCGGCGCCGGACAATGGCCTGTGCCCGTCGCATGCTGTGCCGCTCTCCGAAGGCACTATCAATGACTTGTTGGCTCAGGTTAGCGACCCTGATACAGACCCCTTCGTGCTGGATGATCTCAGCACCATCATCCAGCGAAATGCAGCCTATCTGTTAGCAATTAACTCGGTGGAAAGCGCGCAAGAGGCTGAGTCCGCTGCGCAGGCATCGCTTGCTGCCGCGTTGGCTAACCTTGATGCGCTCAACGAGCCACCTAATGCTAACGACGTGCGCGCCGCGCAAGCGGCAGTTACGGCGGCGGATGAGAACCTTTCGCTCGCGCGATTGCGCTTGGACGACATTCGTGACGGAGCCGACGCTGACGACATCGCAAACGCCGAAGACGCCATTCGCGCGGCTGAGGCCCAACTCGCGACCGCCAACGCGAACCGGACCGACTTGCGTGACGGTGCTGACGCCGCTGACATGGCTCGTGCCGACGATGCCATTATTTCGGCCGAAGCCGTGCTTAACGCAGCGATCGCGCAACGCGAGGATCTAGTCGAACCGCCGGATGAAGACGACATCGCGGCCGCGGATGACAACATAGCGTCTTCGCGGGCAGCCTTACGAGCCGCCAGTGCGAACCTCCAGGAGCTCCGTAGCCAACCTGAAGACCGCGATGTGGACGCAGCGCGCGATTCTGAACAAGCCGCGCGTTCAGGGCTTAACGCCGCTATCGCGAATGACATTCAGATCCGTCGTGGTCCGACAGCCGCCGAGATCGAGCAGCAGAGACAAGCAGTCCTTCAGGCACAACTTGCGGTTCAAGCAGCCGAGATTCGCGTTCGCGACACCCAGATCGTATCGCCGTTTGAAGGGACGGTCGCAGCAGTAAACATCATGCCAGGCGAGTTTCATGGACCGGCGGAGGCGACACCCTCCATCGTCTTACTTACGCCGAATGCGCTCGTCCTAAAGCTCCAGCTCGGCGAGACAGACTACCCCAATGTTAGGCTGGACCAGGCCGGTCTTGTTGTTTTCGACGCGCTGCCGGGCGTGCCTTTCGCCTTTACGATTACGGAGCTTGGCCTGAGCCCAACCGTGACATCGGGCGTCGTTACCTACGAAGTGACTGCATCGCTTGACGTACCGCCAGGTAGCTCGTCGCCGGCGCCGGGAATGAGCGGGAATGGCCAAATCGTTACAGAGTCTCGCGCCGATGTCCTGGCGATTCCACCTCGAGCCATCCGGCGTAGGGGGGCAGACCAAGTCGTTCAGGTTCGGCGTGATGGAGTCGCGGTGGACCAAATCATCGCTACAGGACTGTCCGATACAAACAACGTCGAGGTGCTATCCGGACTGACTGATGGCGATACGCTGGTCGTTCCAGTCTTGGTCACGGGAGATTCAGGCGCGGACGCTCAACCGACTCTGCCATCTGGAATCCGATAGACGACGATGATAAGCCTGCGCGGCGTAACAAAGGTGTACCGCGTCGGCACGCAGGAGGTGAACGCCCTCAGGCGCATCGACCTCGAGATCGCTAGTGGTGAGTTCTTGGCGATCATGGGACCATCGGGATCGGGCAAGTCGACGCTGATGAACATCATCGGTTGCCTTGACAGGCCGACAGAAGGGGCCTTTCTCCTCGATCGTGTGAACGTCCAACGCCTCTCCGATAGCCAGCTCGCCACGCTCCGCAACCGCCGTCTGGGTTTCGTGTTTCAGTCGTTCAATCTGCTGCCACGTTTGAGCGCCATCGATCAGGTCGCGCTACCGCTCGTGTATCGCGGTGCCACCAATCGCAAAAGGGTCGCCGCGGCGGCCCTGCAGCTTGTCGGACTGTCGAATCGTGCCCACCATAAACCCACGCAGCTTTCAGGCGGCCAGCAGCAGCGGGTGGCGATAGCTAGAGCCATCGTCAATCGTCCTGCGATCATCCTGGCAGACGAACCGACGGGTGCCCTTGATTCGAAGACGAGCATGGACGTAATGGAGATATTCCGGAAGCTCAACGAAGAGCTAGGCATTACGATCGCTTTCGTCACGCATGAGCACGACGTCGCTGCGTACACC
>JBKKBW010000067.1:0-1892 GCA_046713635.1 Dehalococcoidia bacterium | reverse complement strand
TGATCTCTTCGCGGTCGACGGTCGCGAAATCAATGCCGCGAAACAGGCCGCTCTTGCCGGCGCCCGCGTAGACACCGACCGGTTCGGCGGGGAGCAGTTTTGCCAGCTCCGCACCGATGAAGTGGACGGTGTCGTAGTACTGGCTGAAGATGATGCAGCCATGTTCGAGCCAGGTCTTGCCTTCGGTGCGCCGCTCGGTGAGGAAGTAGCGCACCGCAGTGAGCTTCGGGTCACGCGCTTCAGGCCGTGATAGCTCGTGCACGATCGTCCGCAGATGTTGGGCCTCGTCGTTCGTGAGGGTGCCGAGTGCATCCGCGAAGAGCTTAGGCTGCTCCTCGTCCTCGAACGCATCACGGCGCAGCATTCGCTCTGCCGTGGAGCGCCCTGAAGCAAAGCTCGAGCAGATACGCTGCAGGAGCATCGTCTTCATGAATCCCGCGCCCTTCATCCGTCGTCTCAACTCGTCGGTGAACGCCTCAGCTGCTTCATAAGCGAGGTCGAATGGGTGGTTAGTCAGGAGGCCTAAACCGCTGAATCCGACGCTGGGATAGTCCGTTGGAGGGGCGTTGGGATCGGGGTGGATGTTAACGCCGACTCGCTCGAGGAGGCCGGCTTCCTCAAGCGTCTGTCGTCGCCGGAGAACCGTATGGCGCACGACAGGATTGTGCTCGCGAAAGAAGCCCGGTACCAAAGTCTGATCAACTGCTTGCTTCTCCAGGACGCCAAGCGATCCGAAGCCTCGATCTGTAATGAACGTGCTGTCCGGGAGCCCCAGTTGTAACCGCAGTCTCGCAAACAGCGCGTCTTCCCTCCCGGGGGGTATCGGATTGCGTATCCATTCCCAGGCGTCGGCTTCGCTCGCGGGCACGTCATCTCCTTTTACGAGAGGGAGTGCCCTCTGCCAATTGGACCATTCTCCGAGGTATTCGCGGCCCAAAACGAAGTCCGCGCCAGCGTTGATGATGCGCAGAAGGTCCCAGAGTTCATAGACTTCCGTCTGCATCGGGGTCGCTGTTCCGAGGAGCACGCTCTTGGCGTTCTGGGAGATTTTCAACATGAAGTCGAGCAGATTGTTCGGCTCCTTGTCTCTGTTCCCCAAGCCACCGCGCCGTCGTGCGCGGTGAGCCTCATCGAGTACAACCATGCCGTACTTACGATCCAACAAGTACTGGCGCTCGTCCGAGTCGTGAGTGATGAGTCCCGTCGAAACGATTGCGATGCGGAAGGGACAGCGAGCGATGTCCTCAGCGCCACGAGTCTTGATGATGTGCCCTTTCGGATCAATCCACCACTTCTTGGCCGAGGACCAGATCGCGCTGGGGATGCCAAGCTTATCGGCGAGTTCTACTTGCCACTGTATGGTAAGCGTAGATGGGCAGAGGATTAGCACCGGCCCATCGTCCAGCAACGCCGACATCATCGCGCTGGCTCCGAGCGAGAGTGTCTTACCTACTCCGACCTCATCGGCGAGTAGCAGTCGAACCTTCCCGTAGGTCTCGCGATGTTCAAGGAACATCGTTACGAACGAACGCTGCCATGGTTGCAGCTGTTCGCCACCCCGATAGATGGGACTCTCGGCGAGAGCCGCGCCAGGGAGTTCCTGCGTCGTCGCATCCTCGAATCGAATCTCAACACGATCGGCGACGCGTTTGACTTCCTCAATGATCGCGTCAGGTAGCGGGTAAGCATCCTCCCAAAGCGCGTCGAATTCCTCTTCGACCCAGGTGACGCCTTCAGGTGACGGGTCCTCCCAGAGGATCTCGTAGTTCTGCGCGAAGGCGCTCTTCGTTTCGTTGATCGACCCAAGAAAGCTGGTCTTTGTGCCATCAGCTTTTTCGATGACTCCGGCTTTGCCGTGGATGAACACCCCGTCCTTAGGTACAACACGGATC
>JBKKBW010000066.1:0-1973 GCA_046713635.1 Dehalococcoidia bacterium | reverse complement strand
TATTCGCAGATCGAGCTGCGCATCATGGCGCATCTCTCACAGGACCCGGCGCTGATCGAAGCGTTCGTGCAGGACGAGGACATCCACGCTGCAACGGCCGCGCAGGTGTTCGGCTGCGAGATCGAAGGTGTCACGTCCGACCAGCGGCGTCGCGCTAAGGTGTTCAACTTCGGCGTGCTCTACGGGCTGAGCGAGTTCGGCCTTTCGACTCGCGAGGGCATCTCGCGCGAGGAGGCGGCGCAGTTCATCGAGCGTTACTTCGCCAAGTATCCGAAGGTGCAGGAGTGGCGCGAGCGCACGA
This sequence comes from Dehalococcoidia bacterium, assembly GCA_046713635.1. Lineage (GTDB taxonomy): Bacteria > Chloroflexota > Dehalococcoidia > DSTF01 > RBG-16-68-14 > JBBDXS01. The sequence goes on along the minus strand of JBKKBW010000066.1, from coordinate 1,672 downwards.
TCGCAGAGTGCCGCAAGACCGGCTACGTCGAAACGCTAGTCGGCCGCCGTCGCATGCTGCCGGAGATCCGCTCGTCGAACTTCCAGGTGCGCTCGGGCGCGGAACGGATGGCGATCAACATGCCGGTGCAGGGCACGGCATCCGACATCATCAAGATCGCGATGAACGCGATCGACGCGGAGTTTACCAAGCGCGCTATGACGACGAAGATGATCCTCCAGGTGCACGACGAGCTGATCTTCGAAGGGCCGGAGAAGGAGCGTAAGGACGTGCAGGAGATCGTGCTGCGCATCATGCCGCAATCGCTCGATCTGGCCGTGCCGCTCAAAGTTGACGTGAAGGTCGGCAAGAACTGGGGCGAGCTGGAGCTCATGCCACCGGTGGCCAGCGCGGAGGGATGAAGACTCCAATCATAGTTGGCGCGGCGATCCTTGCGGCCCTCGCGTTCGCTGTCGTCGCGACGCTGCTCGGAGGCCGGGTTTCCAATCAGGCCGTCGCAATGTGCGACCCTAATTGCTATACGAACACAGTTAAGTACGAGAGCTACGGCTGGCCCATCCCGTGGCGGATCGACGATGGAGCAGCCGAGAGTGCGGAGATCGGAACGAGTGGCGTGTCCGTCACCAGCTTCGCCTTATCAGTTGCCCTCTGGTCTTGTGTAGCTCTCGCGCCGCTCATGGTCGCGCTTGGTGAGGTCAATCGACGCTGGTTGGAACGTGCGACAGTTTCGATCGCGATCGCCTGTGTAGTCACCCTGGGCCTTGCTACTGTCGCAACGGTTCTCGGTGCGCTGAAAACGGACTCTGGGCTCCATATCAGTGGTGACATTAGGCTCCGCTATGAGAGCTCTGGGTGGCCTGTGGAGTGGAAGACCAACCCATGGCTTTGGGCTGGCCTGGACTCGCCTCCTAAGGTCTATGACCAGCCCAGCCGCGACACCTACCATACCGCGATGCGACCTTACAACGCACTCGGATACTCACCTGCTTGGCTAGCATTTAACTTCGTACTGTGTACGATCATCGCGGTCGTCGCGGAGTTCCTTGTAGCGACGCTAGTCAGAGTAGTTTTCTGGTCGAGGCGACGTTTGTCTAGGTCTCGAGCGGGCGCGGCGAGCGCCTGACGAAGCAGCGAGATTCTTCGCCTTGCTCAGAATGACGCGATTCAATGCCCGAGCTCCCTGAAGTAGAGACGCTCGTGCGCGATCTGCGCGCAACGGTCGTGGGGCGGACGATCACGGAGGCATGGGTCGCGCCGGACGCGCCGCGGCTCGTGCAACGCATGCCGGTCGATATGTTTACTTCGGGGTTACGGGGCCGACGCATCGAACGCGTGGAGCGGCGCGGGAAGTTTGTGCTGATCGGATTGTCGCCGCAGGTTCAGGGCGGCCAGATGGCCGCCCCTACAAGCCGGTCGCCACGATCGCCTCAGGATGACAGCGTGGACATGTGGTGGGTGGCGCACCGGCGTATGTCCGGTAACTTTCTGCACCGGCTGCACGACGCGCCGGCCGAGCCGTTCATCCGCGCCCGCTTCCGTCTCGATGACGGGAACGAGTTACGCTTCGTCGACCTGCGCAAGTTCGGCACGATGACGCTCGTCGATGATCCGGAGCCGTTGCTGCGCGATCTCGGGCCGGAGCCGCTCGACGCCGCGTTCACGGCCGATGCGC
>JBKKBW010000065.1:0-4237 GCA_046713635.1 Dehalococcoidia bacterium | reverse complement strand
AGCCTTTAGCCCTCGAGCGCAGCGAAGGGGAAGCGAAGGAAGAGGGGCTAGGGGTGAGGGGGAAGGGTGACATCAAACGCTTGGAGATATTTTCGCCTTCCCCTAAAATCGCGCCATGATCCATCCATCAGTGTCATCGGTGACATTTGTGGGCAGCCCCGCGCGGAGAATCGCCGGAAGGAGAGCAACGATTGATTGAATTCGTATCTGCGTAGATTCGAAAACGTCAAACGCGAAAGACAATCAAACTTGATGCTTTTTGAAGCTAAATCCGCCGTTGCCCAGGCCATGAGTCGCGCGGATGTACAGAGCTGGAGCTCGACCGACTCGCCAAGCGGTCGGGCCCAACAATCAAGACGAAAACGGGCCGCCAGATTCAGAAAGGGCCCTGCAACAGAGAAATTTTCACTTCAATCAAGATCGAGCTGGCGAAAACGGCGCGCCTCGCGCACGCCGCTACGATGCCCTCTTCACGTCCCGGTGGATCCAGCGGATCCGGGCCAGATCGCGCAGCTCGCGGATCGCGGATTGCACACCGATCTGGAAGCGAGAGCCCTCGACGTGCCGCCACTCCACAGGCACCTGCACGATCGAATAGCCCTGCCGCTGAGCGAGGAAGAGCAGCTCCGCATCGAACGCCCAGCCGTCCAGCTCTTGCTGGCGCGTCAGCACCTGCGCAACGTCGTTGCGGAACGCTTTGAAGCCGCACTGCGTATCGTGAATGTCCTTCAGCAGCAGTTGCTTGCGAACGCCCGTGAAGATGCGGCCGCCGACGCGCCGGTGGAACGGCTCCGAGTTGCGCATGTCGTAGCCGCCGGGCTGAATCCGCACGCCGATGGCGATGTCCGCCCCACCGTTGAGCCCATCGACAAGCTTGGCGGTCTCCTCCGGCGGCGTCGCGAGGTCAGCGTCCAGATAGATCGCGTAGTCTCCCGTCGCCGCCAGCATCCCAGTGCGCACTGCCGCGCCTTTCCCTCTGTTCTGTTCGTGCTTGAGGATGCGCAGCGTGACACGCTCTGCCGCTGTATCTTCCGCCCGATGTTGTGCGCGCTCCGCGATAGCCACCGTCGCGTCCGAGCTGCCGTCATCGACCACGATGATCTCCGACTCATACGCCTGCCGGCCGCAGTAGGCGATCAACCGCTCCAGCGACGAGCCGAGCCTGCCCTCCTCGTCGAACGCGGGCATTACGAATGAGACGCGTCGGGGCCCGGCCGGCGGCGAAGCTTCGGTCATGCGGCTTAGACCGCGCTCGGTTCAGGCAGACTGCGTCGCGGCTTGCCGGAGGAGTCCTGCTCGATGCCGATTAGATCGACCTCGGCTCCGGTGAAGGATGCAATCACATCGGCGACTTCCCGGATGCGCGTCAGGCCTTCATTTACGTATGCAGGCGGGACCGTAACCTGCCCGATAGGTAGGACTTTGCCGCTCCTCTTCAGCAACGAAAGCTCGAACTGGACGAAGTCCTGGCCAGGCCCCCGGCGCGGCGCCCCGCCCACTCTCTCTATCTCGAGGCGATCAACCTTAGCGAACGGCACAAGCTCTTCCGTGCCAACACCCATACCAAAGAGGCCCTGCTGCCAGAGCGCTGTCTTCTTTCGCCGGTCGACGACCACGTTTGCGCCATAGATGGAATAAACGAAGCCCATGCCTGCGAACGGCACCAGAACAAGAGCGCCTCCCATCAGGAGCAGCACTATAAAGAAAGGAAGCGACTGAATCCAAAACACCACCGAGATGAAGCAGAGCACGCCCAGAACAAAGCCAACGGCCGGCGCGACGGCAGCGCTGCGCGCGGGACGGATATCAACGACATCCGCTGTGATAACCGCAACACGTCGATGGAGGTCAACTTCGCGTCGTTCAGCCGAGGACAGAAGAGCGCCTCCTTCAGCGCCTCTATTATATAAGGAGGGCTATTTGCGCGGTCTACCGATAGTGCCGTCGGTGGTAGAGCAAGCCGTAACAGAATGTACCGGCGACGATGGCAAACATTGTTACGGCGATGGAGAGACGGTAAAGCCCCACACGTTCGGCTTCGTCGACCGAGCGCTTGACTTCAGCTGAGGCGTCGATGCTCGCCTCGAATCGTTCTTCTTCAAAAAGCCTCTTGGCTTCAAGGAGCAGCGCAGCGGGATCCCGGCCCCTGAGCCCGAATCGCTCCAGCGGCGACTTCGGCAACCTGGTTACGCCTTCGGCAACTCGATACGCGTAGAGTGCGTGCTCGGCACGACTCATGACGCTGTTCGCCATGTCGAAGGACCAGCTGTCCATGAGCACTTCAAGCGCCTCTGGGATATCGACATCCGACGCGTGCAGTTGCCCTAGAAGCGCTTTGAAGCGCTCGCGACTCGCCCGCCGTTTATCTAGCGCAGCTTCGTCCGCTGGTGTGAAGACCCATTCGCGGAACTCCTGCTCCAGATTTAGCCCCGTCGCATCTTCGATCAGGTCGAAATACTTCCTGCTGTCGATCTCCTCTTCTTCCTTGGCGGCCACGTTAGCCGCCTGCAGGCCGCTTAGGCCGACCACCCGCTCCAGCGCTTCGACAAACTGGCGCGAGCGCTGGTAGCCGTAACCCTCTAGCTGACGTTGTTCCGTGGTCGCGCTCATCAGTAGCAGCCGTGGTCGCCAGTCGTCTAGCTGGAGCGTCAGGCCTACGTTACTTGGATCGTCGTAGTACTCAATCGACATGCCGAGCTCCGATGCCGCGCGACGCGCCATGAACTCTGCAAAGCCCTCAGCCAGCCACCGCTCGTTGAAGTGGTGCGTCCAGAAGTGCGCCAGCTCATGCAGCAGTACCGCGTCGCTGCCAGCCAGCGAGAGGCCGATGCTACACACGCCCGGCGAGTTGCAACCGAAAAGCCCTCCATACCCAAGGAGGTCGCGCTGTCCCCGCGCCTCAACGTCAATGTCTCGAGGCCCGGGAACCGGCACGCCAAAGAGCTGCTCAAGAACTGGCAGGGCAAGCGTCGTCAGTTCGACCACACGCGAGGCCCACGCAAACTCTCCTGGGGCGTAGTGAACCAAAACGAATAGCGCTCTTTGCCTCGTTTGAACGGGGCCGCCGAGCGTGAGGACATCGCTCTTTCGAATCACTTCGGCGACGGCAGCGGTTTGTGGGTTGTCTGCCGGACCGCACGTGTATTCACGCTCGGTCTGAGCTTCGCACTCGGTTGCTTGGACAGATGACTCCCAATCCGCGCCCACGGGCGTCGTCACAGTCACTGTTGAAGCGTCTCCCGCGCCAATCGCGGGGAAGTATGCGTAATGCGACGTAACGACGTAGCCGTCATAGCGCGCAGCCGGAACGCGATAAGAGAGCGTAAAGTCGTAGCTGCTTCCGTAGAACAGCTCCGAGTCGAACGTCACATCGGCGCGCTGCATGATACTGTTGGTGTCTATCTCGGAGACGCCGGCCGATAAAGGGCTTCCACCGGACGTCGCCTGGACATCCTCGGCGCCGCGTAGCACCGGAACGCCATAACTGATGTAGTAATAGATGTAGCCATAGTCCTGATACGCCGTGGCTGGATCGTTGTTAACGATGTGCACATTCCACGTGACGAACACGCCGCCAGCGTCCGGCCGCACATCGTAAAGGACATCGGAACTGACGTAGAGGAGCGGGTCTCCAGCGGGCTCCGCGTTGGCGGGCGCGGAAACACAGGCGAAGATGGCTCCGGAGACGACCACCGCCAGCAGAAGCGCCGCCGGATATCTCATCAGGTTAGACTCTAGACCTTCATGCGAAGCGGCGTCAAATGAGGTTTGCTGACTGAACTGCTCTTGCTACAATACGGCGTCAGACCGATACTCCTGGAGAATGACGCGATGCGCCTAGACCTGATGGACATTCTGGCCTGCCCCATGTGCAAGGGCGAGTTGCAGTTGACGATCGACGAGCAGGACGGCGATGACGTCGTCCGCGGCGCGCTCTTCTGCGCGAAGTGCGACGAACGCTATCCAATCGACGATGGCATCCCGAACCTGCTGCCCCCGGATCTACGCAAGGCAGCCGAAGCCCAGACCACCTAACCAAGCGCGACACACTAGGAGGGCTACCATGGAACAGTCCCGTACCATAGGCACGGTATTGATGGTCGCGTCCGGTTTCCAGATGTTACTGTTCACCATCGGAGTCATGCGGCGTAGCTATGCCGCAATCGCCCTGCCCGTGCTCGCTGCAATGGGCGCGGTTTCTGGCCTGCTCTTCTGGGTGGGCTACACGATGGTGAGT
>JBKKBW010000064.1:0-3005 GCA_046713635.1 Dehalococcoidia bacterium | reverse complement strand
ACGCTTCTTGTGCATGACAAGGACCGGCGCTTCTAACGCATCGAGAAGCGACGACGCGTCATACAAGGAGGCGTGGACCAGCGCCGCTCGCCCGGCTCCCTCATCGATGCTCTCTCTAAGGCAGCTGGCCCATTGGCGCGCCGCGTCAGGGTGATCCCAGCCGAGCAGCGCGTGGGCAATCGTTTCGGTGTAGGTCTTCCAGTCCTGGTCGCGCAGCGCCCGCAGCGCCTGCGCCTCAGGTGAGCCCCAGAAATCCAACCCGCGGGCGATCGTTCCCCACAGGATGAGGTACGAGACCCGATCTGGATGCTTCGCCGCATACGCGATAGCCACCGGGCCGGAGAAGAACCAGCCGAACAGGGCAAAGCGGTCCAAGCGAAGGGAGTCGGCGACGGCTTCCAGATCGCCGACCATGGCTTCAAGCGACCGGTCAGTGACGCTCCTGTCTGAGAGGCCGGACCCCCGGCAATCGTAGCGGACGATGGTGCGCTGGCAGCTTAGGGCCATCTCCCACTGTCTCCATGGCTCGATCTCAGCTTCCAATTGGAAGGAGGCACCGGGTATGAACGGGGCGATTACCAGCGGGTCGCCTGCACCAAAGAGGGTGTACGCAATGCTCACGCCGTCGCTTGTCTTCGCGTACCGGATATGCGGCTCCATTAGCTGCCTGTCTCCTGCGGCCCTTCGCCCCGCACGGCGAACACGCGAATCGGCTCGCCGACGCCTTTGAGCTCGCGTTCGCCGCGGTCCTCGAATGAGACGCCGGCGGATGTCCGGGCGAGGTCACGTACCGTCTGCGAGACGAGCGTCTCGCCCGCGGCGGCTTCGCTGGCCACGCGCGCGGCGATGTTCACGGCTCCACCGTAGACGTTGTCGCGCCCATCGGGCGCGCGCTCCCGGATCACGTCACCAGCATGGATCCCGACGTGCAGCCCGAGACCGACGCGTTTGGCTCTGCCGTGGAACGACGACGCGCACGCGATCGCTTCGCGCGCGGCACCGAACGTGGCGAGGACGCCGTCCCCGAGCAGCTTTCCCTCGATGGCCGTGCCGCCGTTCGAGCTGATCGCGCGCCGAAGTTCTTCGTCCAGATCGCGCGACCTGTCGCGGAACGCCGCGTCGCCCAGCCGCTCCGTCAGTGCCGTAGAGTCCGCGATGTCGGCAAAGAGGATGATGGCGGTACCGGGGATCGCCGTCGCCGCCGATTCGGACGTTCGCAAAGGAAGCTCAAGAAAGTCCGCTATCAACGATGGCACGCAGTCATACGTCAGGTCTTCGATCGTGCGGAAGCGCGCGTTCGGGATCAGCGCTGCCAGCTTCTGACCGGCCCGCGGCGATAGCCAGTTCAAGTTCTCGTTGTTGATGACAAGCGTAGGAGCGCGCACGCGGGGCGCGATGTCCGTCACGTCCCAGTGTTCGTTCACGACGTCGTACACGGCGCGGAGGGCATCCGCGTCTGCACAGGCTCGGAAATGCTCGGCGACCTGGCGTCCATGGTTGGGATCATCGTACCCCCAGATCAGGCGAGCAATCATTTCCGTATAGAGCGCCCAGTCCTTGTCTCGGATGCCTAGCTCGACCTGGCCAGCGGGCGATTCGAGATAGTCGCTGCCCTTCGTATAGCCCTCGATGAGCACCAGACGCTCCACCATTTCCGGATGCGCTGCTGCATACGTCAGGGCAGCCGGAATTCCGTCCCATACCGCCACCAGATCGCACGTTGTACATCCGATTTCGTCAACAACGGCTGCGAGGTCGAGCACCAGCGCGTCTATTGAGAAATCGTGGTTGTGGCGATCTGAAAGTCCGCTGCCCCTCGTGTCGAACCACACCGTTCGGGCGGTTTCCGCCAGCGGCTTCGTAACCAGGAACGTCGAAAAGTCTTCCCACTCACGTTGCACATGGCTCCAGGGCACTGGCGGCACGCGAATGACCGTCCTGCCTTCGCCTGCAGTCGCGTACGCGATGCTCACGCCGTCGCTTGTCTTTGCGTACCGGATATGCGGCTCCATAACGCCGTCAGCTTAGCACCCAGAGGCGACGTTGTAGGGGCGGCCAGGAGCCTGTCCTCGAGCGCAGCGAAGGAGCCGCCCTGTCTCGCTATCGGTTGCGGTGGCTCCGCAAGACCAGGCCCGCCACTAGCAGCACCGCCGCCGCGCTCGCGAACGCAACCAGCCACGCGTAGGGGCGACCCGCGGTCGCCCTGCTCAACCTGCCGCCGTCCGCCGCGACGCGCGACAGCTCCGTCACGCCACCGACGCCGCTCGCCGTCGCCGGCTGCCAATCGGCGTAGTCATCAGACGCCGCGTTGTTGGTGAGACGTGTCTGGCCGCTACCGTTGGCGTTGGCGCTGTAGACCTCGTTGTTGCCGTGGCGGTTCGTGGTGAACGCGATCTTCATGCCGTCCGGCGACCAGACTGCCGCGCTCTCCTGCGAAGCGTCGCCGATGATCAGCGTTTCGTTCGCGCCGTTGGTATCCACGGCGTAGACGTTGCCGGAACGCTCGAACAGGATGCGGCTCCCGTCAGGGGACCATGATGGGTGCACGTCGTCTGCGGCGTTGCTGACGATCGTCTGCTTGTTGCTGCCGTTTGCGTTCATGGTAATGATGTCGATGCTGCCGCCTGTGTAGCTCTCGTAGACGATCTTCGAGCCGTCGGGCGAGCAGTCCGGCAGGTCGTCCGGCGATCCGGCCGTGAACGGCGTTAGGTTCACCGGCACGCTGCCGTCAGAGTTCATCGCCCAGACGTCCAGCGTTCCGGCGCGCAGGCTGGCGAAGACGATACGCGTGTTCGTACACCAAACCGGATCGGCGTCGAAGGAGGCGTGGTTAGTGACGTTGGTCTGCGCACTGCCGTCGGCGTTCATCGTGAAGATATCGAAGTTGCCGCTGCGGCTGCTGACGAAGGTGAGCTTGCTGCCGTCCGGTGACCAAGACGGCAGGTCTTCGCCTGCGGCGGGGAACTGGGTGACGTTCGTCGGGTTCGCGCCGCTCGGGTCCATCG
>JBKKBW010000063.1:0-1197 GCA_046713635.1 Dehalococcoidia bacterium | reverse complement strand
GTGCGCAGGTTCGAGTCCTGCCGGGGGTACCACTTCGCTCGCTTTGGTCTGGCGGCTAGAAAGCAGGTGCGGCCCGTCCCGGACCGCACCTGTTCTTGCGTGGAGACTCCGGCTTACTAGCAGGCGGAGACTCCCCAGCTATTGGTATGGTTAGTGTCCGCGAACCATTCGCGTCCGCTGGACGACAGGCCCATGATCGGTTGCCGCTATCATCCTTGCGAGTGCGCCAATCGCCAACATGACGAGCGCTGTAGCGATCAGGTAGACGCCCATCGCGATCGCGGTCTCTGGATTGAAGACGCCACCGCCATCCAATGTCCGGGCGTTAGCGATGCCCTGGAATGGCTGGACAAGCGGGCCGGTGATGTCGTAGATGAATTCGACGAAGCTATTCGAGGCGTTGGCGTCGGCCAACTCGAATCCGACCCGGAACGTCAGCAGGGCCAGGACGGCGAGCCCAGCTAGGCCAACCCACCAGCCTAGCATCGCGACTGACGCGGCGAGTGCGGACGAGGGCCCATGGTGAACCGTCTCCTCGCCGTATTCTTCAACGACTCTGTCATCACGCTCGTCGACGACTCCTGCGTCACGCGCTTCCATGACTGTCGTATCACGCGCTTCATCGACTCGGTCGGGTTCTTTGATGATCGTCGTCACGGTGCGACCTTGATCGTCTGTTTCTTCGATGCGCTTGCGTATCATGATTGCCTCCAAATCTTCTAGACGATTCGCGTCAGATTCCAATTGCTGCGCCGTGGCGGTGGCGGCGAAACGCGGAGTGCGCGCCGGAACCCGCATTGCAGGCAGACCAGGCCAGCCGCGCCGGCTTCTCTCTCCACGTAGAGATCGCCCTTACACTTTCTGCAGCCTTTGATGAGAAGCATGGTTTTGCGCTTCCTTCCTCCACGTACCGTTGCAGCTAGGCCGTTTGCCCGATCGTCCCTCGCCAGGCTCCGGTCGCGGCGCCGCGCTCCTCAATGAACTCCTTGAAGCGCTTCAGGTCGCCGTCCACTCGCCGGGTTACAAAGCCCAGCTTGTCGCCGATGGTCTCGACGGCGTCATCAGGCTCGTAATCCAGATGAAGCAGTACTTGCGCCTTGTCGCCCTCGATTGGCTGAAAGCTGACGCGACCGGCGTTCATGGCGCCTTCTTCGCTCTCCCAGGCAATGACCTGGTCGGGGACCTGCTCCTTTATCC
>JBKKBW010000062.1:0-1510 GCA_046713635.1 Dehalococcoidia bacterium | reverse complement strand
TCCTCGGCATGAAGAAGCCCGTCCATGTCCTCCAGAAAGGCGTCGAGGTTGCCGACATCGTGAATATGGCCGCCATCGCCGTCGTGGACGCGCAGGAGAAGGCGGAAACGAGCCAAACCGCGCTGCCGACCGGGTAAGGGCATTAGGTTTGCGTGTCGCTGTTGGGAGTGGTCCTCGCTGGTCTTAGTTAGCCACCCATGAGCAACTTTCGCGAGTACGCCAACTTCATATGGGGCGTCGCGGACCTGATCCGCGACAGCTTCAAGCGCGGCAAGTACCAGGATGTGATCCTGCCCCTCACCGTCCTACGGCGGCTCGATTGCGTGCTCGCGCCGAAGAAGGAGAAGGTGCTTGCTCGCCAGGCCGAGCTGAAGGGTAAGGGCCTTCAAGACGTCGACGCCCAGCTGCGGCGCACATCAGGCTTCGCGTTTTACAACACTTCGAAGTACGACTTCGAGAAGCTGCTGGCCGATGCGCCTGACGTAGCCAAGAATCTACGCAACTACATAGCAGGCTTCAGCCCGAACATGCGCGAGGTCCTGGAGAAGTTCGACTTTGACAACACGATCAACAAGCTGGACGAAGCGGCGCTGCTGTTCCAGGTCCTCGAGCGCTTCAAGAACGTCGACCTGCACCCGGACGTGATCGACAACCCGACCATGGGGACGATCTACGAAGAACTGATCCGGAAATTCAATGAAGCGCTGAACGAAAACCCCGGCGACCACTTTACGCCGCGAGATGTTGTGCACCTGATGGTCGACCTGATGCTCGCGGGCGACGAGGATCGGATGCGCGGCAAGGGAGTCGCGCGCACGGTGTGCGACCCGTGTTGCGGGTCGGGTGGCATGCTGACGATCACGAAGGACCACATCACGGCAGGCGTGAAGAACAACGGAGACATCATTCGCGAGCCGATTAATCCGGACGCGGACATTTTCCTGTTCGGGCAAGAGGTGAACCCAGAGACGTTCGCTGTCGTGAAGTCAGACATCTACATGAAGTCGGCGGACGGGCGCGACGCGGAGAACATCTACTTCGGCTCGACGCTGTCGAACGACCGCCTGGCCGGCCAGCGCTTCGACTACCTGATCGCGAATCCGCCCTATGGAAAGGACTGGAAGCGCGACGAAGACGACGTGCGGGCCGAGCATGAGAAGGGCACCGCTGGGCGATTTGGGCCAGGACTGCCCGCGATAAGCGACGGTCAAACCCTGTTCTTGCTGCACATGCTCGCCCACATGCAGACACCGAAGGAGGGCGGCGCCCGGGTAGCGATCATTATGAACGGTTCGCCACTGTTCACCGGCGACGCCGCGAGCGGCACGAGCGAGATACGACGCTACGTGCTAGAGAACGACCTGCTGGAGGCGCTGGTCGCTCTGCCGGAACAGCTTTTCTACAACACTGGCATCGCGACGTATGTCTGGGTGTTGACCAATCGCAAAGCAGCCGCCCGCAAAGGCTTTGTCCAGCTCATCGACGCCACCTCGTTCTGGGTGCCGATGCG
>JBKKBW010000061.1:0-1418 GCA_046713635.1 Dehalococcoidia bacterium | reverse complement strand
CTGGTCTGGCTGGATGAACGTCCGGCCGACGTAGCGATTCTTTACTAGCCCCTCGATGAACGGAATGCCAGACTCCTGCGAGAAACCGACCGCCGCCGCCGTAGCCGAGTCTGGCACGCCGATGACGACATCGGCCTCGGCTGGGTGTTCCCTTGCGAGCTGCGCGCCCAGCGCCATACGCACCGGATAGACCAGCTTGTCATCGATGCGGCTGTCCGGCCGCGCAAAGTAGATGTACTCGAAGATGCAGAAGGCGTCTTTACGCTGCGCAGCCGAGAACGCCTCAAGACCGTCGGCGCTGATGCGCACGACTTCGCCGGGCTCGACCTCGCGGATGAACTCCGCCCCGAGGTGATCGAGCGCGCACGTCTCCGACGCGACCACCCAGCCGCCGTCAAGCTTGCCGATGCAGAGTGGCCGGTTGCCCATCGGGTCGCGCGCTGCCATCAGCTCGTTCGGCGTCAGCACCACGAGCGAGTACGCGCCGACGAGACGTCGCATCACGTCCGTCCAGCGCTCCTGCCATGTCGCGCCGGGCGCGTTAACGAGCGCCTGTGCGATCACTTCGGAGTCGGTCGTGGTCGAGAAGATCACGCCCTGCTCGAGCAGGTCACTGCGCAGCACGGCAGAGTTCACGATGTTGCCGTTGTGCCCAAGCGCAACCTGGCCGAGCGGCCCATCGATGATGATCGGCTGCGCGTTCGTCGCCAGGCTGGAGCCGGTGGTGGAGTAGCGTGTATGGCCGATCGCCATGTGGCCGGGGAGATAACTAAGGTCTTCTTCGTCGAAGACCTGCGAGACCAGACCCATACCCGTTTTGAGATAGAGGCGCCTGCCGTTGGCTGACGCGATACCCGCGCTCTCTTGCCCTCGGTGCTGCAGCGCGTAGAGTCCGTAGAAGGTGATCCTCGCGACATCTTCCTCGGGCGCATAGACCCCAAAGACGCCACAGGACTCGCGTAAGGTCGGGCTCACAACACCTCTCCGCCCCTGGCGGATGCGGGTCCGATCTGCAAGAGGTACGGCGATTGCCGCCGTTGCCCCTAGCAGATTCAGCATAGCAGCCAGCCTACGTATCGGGCAATCAACCACCTTCTGTCATTCCGAGCCTCGCGGGGTGGGGCATTCGACAACCTTCGTGGGCGCACACGCAAAGGGGGTTGGGTGGAGGCGAGGGACCTCCTCCTCCGTGCAATCTCGTCGTTGTAGGGGCGCGTGGCGATGCGCCCTGACCGATCTGTCATTCCGAGCCGCCAACCCGACGACAGTCGGGTGCGTGTCGAGGAATCTCTTCGGCCCTTGCACGGGCGGAACGGCGCAGCCTGCAAATCGCTCCCCCCACGTCGCCCGCCCGCTTCCCCTCTCCCTCGGGCCTGTCCTCCAGCCTTTAGCCCTCGAGCGCAGCGAAGGGGAAGCGA
>JBKKBW010000060.1:0-2125 GCA_046713635.1 Dehalococcoidia bacterium | reverse complement strand
GGCCCATCCTGGGTCCGGCCTTCCGTATCTTCGGGGCGTTTCCCGTTCGCCGCGGAGCAGCAGACCTGTCCGCGCTGCGCGCCGCGACCGAGCACCTGGAGAATGGAGCGCTGCTGGTCATGTTCCCGGAAGGCACGCGCAGCCGGACCGCCAGCATGAACAAAGGCCACCCCGGCACAGGCGTCATCGCAATGCGCACGGGCGTCCTGGTGCTGCCAGTTGCCATCACCGGGTCCGAAAAGATTGGCTGGCCGTGGCTCTTCCTGAAGCCGTTCTCTGTGCCTCACATAAAGGTGACGATCGGGAAGCCGTTCCAGCTGCCGAGACGCGAACGCATCACGTCTGAAACGAGCGCCGAGGCGACCACGACAATCATGCGCAAGATCGCGGAGCTACTACCGCCAAGCTATCGAGGCGTGTACGGCGATACTAAGGATGAGGGTGCACCCGCAGGCGCCCAGCAGGCGGAGCGGGTACACTGAATCGACATGGAGATCATCCTCGCGAAGGAAATGGGATTCTGTTTTGGGGTACGGCGCGCCGTCGAGATGATGGAAGACGCTACCCGCGAGCAGGGACCGATGGTGAGCCTGGGATCAGTGGTCCATAACCCGCAGGTCGTCTCGCAGCTCAAGAGCAATGGCCTCGATGTCATCGCGACGCTCGATCAGGTGAGCGAACGACCGGTAGCCATCACCGCGCATGGTGTCAGCGAGTCGGTCGTCCGCGAGCTCGAGGCCAGGAACGTGCCCGTTATCGATACGACTTGCCCGATCGTGACGCGCTCCCAGCAGTGGGCCAAGCGCCTGACCGAGGACGGCTTTGCTGTGATCATCTTCGGTGACCCGAATCACAAGGAAGTGCGCGGTGTACTCGGCTGGGCGCCTGGCAAGGCGTTTGCCGTCACGAGCATCGACCAGCTCGCCGGTCTGCCGGACGATCTGCCGACACGCATAGGTGTACTCTCCCAGACGACGGAGACCGAAGGTCACTTCGCCGAATTCGTCCGCGCACTGCTCGAACAGCGCATGGACCGTATCAGCGAGTTGCGCGTCATCAATACGCTCTGCAACGCGACGACGAGCCAGCAGGCAGCTGCGCAAGAGCTAGCGCATCAGGTCGACCTCATGTTCGTTATCGGCGGTAAGGAAAGCGCGAACACGCGCCATCTTGCTGAAGTAGCGCGCGAAGAAGGTGTCGAGACATACCATGTCGAATCGGCCGGCGACATTCAGCCTGATTGGCTGGACGGCCACGAGCGCGTCGGGGTAACGGCAGGCGCGTCGACGCCCGATGACGCAGTCGATGCGGTCGTCGCACGCCTCCGTGAGCTCGCGCCCGGATAAGAAGGGAGATACCACCAACCCGCGACGAGGTTAATCAAAACAAGCGCCAGGTCCCGATCCGTGTATCGTTGAGAACGGATCGCGGATGACGAGGTGGAGACTTATCGAACAACTCGGCGGATGGTCTCCCGGCTCGCACGGTCGAAATGTCCGGCACAAAACGAGGGTGAAAGCCCGCGACAAACGCCGGCCAACGTGCCAGAGGCAACTCGCCCAGAGTTACTCTGACCCTCTCCGCGGTACACACATTCCTAACGCCGGCAAACCACACTGACTGATCGAAAGGGCGCATGCGTGCGCTTCAACAGCACTCTGTGCGCAGAAAGGAATACTGCATGTGTGGCATCATTGGCTACGAGGGCAAAAGAGAGGCCGCTCCGCTGCTGGTCGAAGGCCTGCAGCGACTCGAATACCGCGGGTACGATAGCGCCGGCATCGCCGTCATAGGCGATGGACGCTTGCAGATCACCAAGCGACAGGGCAAGCTCGGCAATCTGCTGGCGACGCTCGAGGGCGTCCAGCCAGCCGGGACCGGTGGCATCGCGCACACCCGTTGGGCGACGCACGGCAAGCCGTCTGACGGCAACGCGCACCCGCACGTCGATTGCGATGGCAACGTTGCTATCGTCCACAACGGCATCGTCGAGAACTATGCAGAACTGCGTGGGGAACTGATCGCGCAGGGCCACGCCTTTTCGTCCGAGACCGACAGCGAGGTGATCGCCCACCTGATCGAGTCTCGTCTCCGCGCAAGCGACGATCTCGCCACGGCCGTGCGG
>JBKKBW010000059.1:0-1953 GCA_046713635.1 Dehalococcoidia bacterium | reverse complement strand
GCCGTGGTCCATCGGCGGATAGATGTAGTACAACACGATTGCCGCCAGCCCGAGCAGGCTCGTGACGATGAGGAACGGCGTCTGGCCCTGCAGGATGCCGAACGCCGCGCCGCTGTTGCTGACGTTGACGATCTTCAGGATCCAGTCCTCGTTGGGCCAGGCCTCGCCCGGGCTGAGTCTGTTGCGCACAATCGATTTCGTTATCTGGTCGACGGCGAACACCGTGAGCGCGATCAGGAAAAACAAGATATCGAAGCGGAAGCGGCGAGGCGGAGAGGTCTGGGATTCGGTGGTGGCCGGATATGTAGGCGCGCTCACGGATCGAGGATAGCACAGCGAGTTGAAGCAGAGATGAAGACGTTGATTATCTAATCGACCAGTATCCCGTAGGGTACGTACGCGACGCGCTGGCAGTCGACTTCGCGGATGTAGGCGCGGGACTCGAGCTCAGCTATGACCTTGGCGCAGGGTGCATCGTCGTCCGTCGACCACGTGGCGTTAAAGATGGGTGGGAGCGAATCTAATGACAGCAAGCCTGCGTCTTCGCTCAGACCCAGGAGAAACTCCTCAACGTCGTCTATGTCGGACAGCTCTGTGCTTTCCGGGTTGAAGGTAACGCTGACTCCGTACGTCCTATCGGCGTCACGGCAGACGGCTTCACGGACGTACGCTCGCGACTCAAGGTTCGAACGTATCGACGCACAGGACTCGCTGGTTGTCATCTTCACGTGGAAAATAGGTGGGTTGGCGGAGCCTTCTCTCCGCAGGTCGGCGCCGCCGTCCAGTGCGCGCAGATGCTCGGCGACTGCGTCGAGGTCCGCGTCGGTCGCATCAATTCCGAACGAGACGTCTACGCCGAGAGTTCGCGTGACAGACCCACCACCGTCCGAGCAGGCGCCGACGAGCGCCGCCAGGAATAAGAGCGCCAAAGGGACGGCGTAACGCATTGTCGTATGCACCTTAGACGGTCCGCAGGGCCATCTCGTTCCAGTCTACTCCTTACGTCTGTGTAATCTGTGCCTTCTGTGGCTATACTAGCCTCGCTTATCGGCGAAGCTAGGAGGCGCGCATGCCCGGGCCGCTCGACGGCATCCGGATCCTGGAGTTCAGCGAGATCATCGCCGCGCCGTTCGCGGGGATGCTGCTGTCCGATATGGGCGCGGACATCATTAAGGTAGAGCCGCCCGACGGCGAGCCCTGGCGCCTATTCGCGCAGTTCATCCCGACCGAGAGCCGGACGTTCATGTCGCTCAACCGCGGCAAGCGCAGCCTGACGCTGGATCTGAGCAAGCCGGAAGCGCAGGAGATCGTCCGGCAACTCGTCACGGACATGGACGTTGTCATGGTCAACTACCGGCCCGACGTCTCGACCAAGCTCGGCATCGACTACGAGACGCTCTCCGCGATCAACCCGCGCCTGATCTACTGCGACAACACTGCGTTTGGGCGCAAGGGCCCGCAGTCGCACCGGCCGGGCTACGACATCATTGTCCAGGGCGCAACGGGCGTGATGGCGATCGAAGGCAAGATGCTCGAGGGCGTCCCGACGGTGAACGCGATCCCCGTCGCGGACTACTCGACTGGCATGCTGATGGCGTGGTCGATCTGCGCCGCGCTCTACCACCGCGAGAGGACAGGCCAGGGCCAGATGATCGAGACGACGCTGCTCGGGAGCGCGCTGGCGGTGACGAACGCGACCTTTCAGGTCGTCGAGTCGGTGGACCTCGAATGGCGGGAGCGCTTCTTCACAGAGCTGGAGCGCGGCAAGCGCGAGGGCCTCGATTACGAACAGCTCAAGCGCATCCTTGTCGCCGTCCGGCCGCTGACCGCGCTTGGCAACATCCAGTACCGCGTCTTCAAGACTGCGGACTCGTACATCGTCGTCGGCGCTCTGAGCGTCGGGTTGCGCAAGAAGCTGTGCGCCGCAATCGGTGTCGAGGACAAGCGTATCGG
>JBKKBW010000058.1:0-9156 GCA_046713635.1 Dehalococcoidia bacterium | reverse complement strand
CCATGGTATGAGCGCAGGCCCCCCAACCGGCAAAAAACTCGCAGCTGCAGCGCCAGCTATCGCCATCCAGCATCACGCTATGGCTGTCGTTATCACCATCGATATCGGCCTGGAGGCCGCGAACGTGGATGCGGCGGCCGCGTTCCTGAGCGTAGCGCTTCGCCTTCTCGATCTTGCCGATGAGGCCTGAGTTCATTCTGGGGCTCTCCTTTCAGGAAAAAAGTTCGGCACCGACGCGTATGCCGGTGCCGAATGATCAGCCTGTCTGTTCAGAGCCACCACTTGCAGTGGCGGTGGGGACCTGCGGGACATCTAGGGCGCCTACCCCTTTCGCTCATATTTTACGCCCGTTGGGGAAGGCCGTCAAGCGCTTTCGCTCTGCGGCGCGGGAAACGTCATAAGCCGTTCATATACAGCCCCGCCCGGCCCTAAGATACTCTGCATCAACCACACTTCCGTCACTAGTATCGGCCGAAGCATGGGGAACTTGTACGCCTCCAGGTAACGCCGGAGGTCACGGCGCCGGTCGTCAGACATTTCCCGAGGCATCCGCGCGAGGGTCAGGTGGAGTCTGAACGGTCTGGTCTCCAGCGGAAAACCGAGCCCCTCAAGTGCTTTCTCGATTCGCAAGGCGCGCTCAGCGAGCTGTTCCCATTCGCCGCGGACGCCAGCCCAGATGACGCGCCCAGCCATCCGGCCACCGCCAAAGCCGCCTACCCCTTCGACAAGCAGTTCCAGCTTGAACGGCTGGGTGGCTCGCTCCAGCGCCGCGCTTATCTCATCGACGCGACTGGCGTGAACCGCGCCGAGGAATTTAAGCGTGATGTGGATGCCTTCGGGCCGGACGTAGCGCAGGCGATCGAAGCCAGCGGCGCGGAGGTCGTCCTGGATCGACGCCAGGCCGCGCTTCACCTCGTCCGGTACCGGACAGGCGACGAAGAGCCGCAGCGTTGGCTCGCGCTCGCCGGGCATTAATCGAGGCGAAGGAGCTTGCGCGCGTTCTCGCCCTCGATGAGCGCCCGCGCTTCGTCAGGAATGGACGCATCGCGTAGTTGTTCGAGAGCCCTCTGCTGCGAGACGAGCGGGAAGTCGCTTCCGAAGAGGATCCGGTCCGCTCCAACGAGATCGATCGCGATTCGATAGATGTCAGGCGAGTAGAGGAAGCCCGTCGCTGCGGTATCGAAGTAGGTCTGGTGGAGCGATGACTTCACTTCTGGCATGAGCGCATAAAACGGGAGGCCGCCACCCCAGTGCGCCGCTATGACCGTCACTCCCGGGAAATCGTTCACGAAGCGGCCCAGCTGGTCCAGGGGCAGGCCCGCCTTGCCCGGGTAAACGTGGCCAACGGGCTCTGTCGAGTGGAAGAGGAGCGGCAGGTCGTAGGCGTCGGCAGCCCAGGCTAGCAGGTCCGCTTCCTCGCTATCGATGAGCGTGTAGCCCTGGCTGGCTGGCCGCAGCTCGCCGAGGCCGCGCGCGCCTGCGACTGCGATGCTTTTCAGCTCGTCGCGAGCGGTCTTCTCAGATGGATGCAGGGTGCAGAACGGCAGGATGCGGCCGTTCGACTTCGCGGCGGTCTCCAGCAGATACTCGCTGTGATTACGGCACAGCTCGGCTTCGGCCCAGGCGAAACCAAGCGCGACGCTGACGTCGATTCCTGCTTCGTCCATCGAGGCGAGCAGCTCGTCGGCGGTCGCGACGCGCGACTTCGGGTCGGAGTACAGCTCCCGGAAGGTCGCATCGCGCGCCACGTACTCGTCGCGCTTGTCGCGCACGTCCGGCGGGAAGATGTGCGTGTGGACATCGATGACCATGGGGCTATGGTAGCCCGAATCGGCCACGGATAGACACAGAACTTTGGGGTGAGTTTCAGGGCGACCAGATAGCTGCCCCGCAGCCCGGACCGGTTGATACGCGCCCTTGCGGCGTTATACTGAGCGCGATTGGCGTGGGATTCGATGGTGGCAACAGGGTAGGAAGCATGAGTGTCCTTCGACGATCCTTGTTCGCAATAGCGCTGTTGACGGTGAGCGTCCTGGTGATTGGCCAGACGCAGTTCCGCGGCCAGCCGCACGACGTCGAGGCGGGCGGCGTGCCCGACTTGATCGTGCAGCAGATGAGCATTGAGCTTCAAACCGGGAACGCTTGCTACACGTCGACGCAACTCGGGGTACGCGTTGTCATCAAGAACCAGGGCTCGGCGACAGCCGCGGCGCCATTCGTCGTCGACGTGAATGGCAACCAGCAGACGGTCACGATGTCGCTGGTTGCCGGCGCGACGACCTCGCTATGGTTCTCGGGCTATCAGACCGGGACGAACACGGCGACGGTCGATGCGACGTTTGTTGTAGTTGAGTCGAACGAATCAAACAACGTGCACGGCAAGAGTCTCCCCATTCCAACGCTCCCGGCCCCATGCACACCAACGCCGACCCCCGGCCCAGTAGGCGGCGTGACCGAGCTGGCTTCCGCGGGAACGCCCGGCGCAGGTGACAACGACGCCGCGATCGCTCTTCTGTTACTGCTTCTTGTGGGGATGGCGGCCGCTCCGTGGCTCGGAGCAGCTTTCGTTCGTAGACGCGCCTGACGTGGGTGGGTGCGGAGGTATACTGGCGCGACTGGTGGCCGCTTGGCCACCGTCTCAGGCTGAGGTTACATGGGCCGCGCAACGAGTCTCTATGTTGGCGTTGCACTCACTGTTCTGGGGCTGGCCGCGGCACTACTTTCAATCGGTGGGATGTCCACCGATGAGGCAAGCGCAGGCCCCTCGCCGCCGACTGCAACCGTAACTCCGACGCCAACATCGATCAGGCCCGCTCAGTACAGTCTCACCCTCACGGCAAATGGACAGGACGGCGCCATCGAGGTCCTTCCCGGGACATCGGTCACGTTTGCGTGGCGGCTTACTCCCAGTATCTTCTTCTCAATGGGCGGATTCGTAACGAATGACACGTATCCCGAGCTCGATGCGTATTGCGGCAGCAGCGGCCCGACAACACCTTGCGAGCAGTCGCACAAGGTGATCTTGTCGACTCTCGGCACGGTGACCGTGAATGCACACGCCAAGATCACAAAGTCGTGCGGCCTCTGCCCAGTCACGGCGAAGGACGATACGGTGATCGTTCATGTCGTAACCGCCCTATCGACGGCCACCGCTACGCCCACGGCCACTGCGACCGCGACTGCGGCGTCAACCGCGACGTTGACGCCGACGCCAACGCCAAACCCGACTCCGGACGCGGTCGCCGGTCTCGCGTTCGATCCTCCAGCGCAGAACAGCAGCGGCGACTTCCCATGGGCGGTCATTGCGGTGGCTGGCGCAGCTGCGCTCACAATGGCTGCCGGCGTGTGGCAATTGCGCCGGACGGCGCATCGCCAGACGGCTCGGGCCGACACATGGGGCGGGCCCTACTACACGCCGGAGTAGGAGTGCAGGCCGCTGGCCCGGAGGTTGACGGGCCCTAGCCTAGAAGTATACTGCGCGCGACTGGTGGCCGGGAGCATCCCCGCTCTTGCCCTAGCAAGGCTCTCCGGCTAGATGGGGAGTTCGCTACGAAGAAGCTGATACTGCTCGCCATGCTCGCGCTGGTCGCCACGGTGTCATTCTTTCAGCTTGGCCAACGCCATGCAGCCGAGGCGCAGGTCGATTTGAACGGTTCGTGGGACATTACGTACACCGGAGATCCCTTTGTGACCAGGTTCTGTCCCAATGTGCCCATCACGCAGTCCCCTTCATCACCCCCTGGCAATTTTGTCACCATCCACGCCGGCAATTGCTTTGCTACTTTCACCGGGACGTTCAACAAGGTTACGCTTCAGCTTGTGGCGAGCGTCTGCGCTACGGGGGCGCCCGTCCAACTGTGTACCGCCATGGTCGGGACTGCTAACCAGGATATGATGAGCGGTGTGGTGAACAGCACCTTCTTCGGGGGCTCAGGAACGTTCACCGGCGTCCGGACGACCGCCACACCAACTGCAACTGCAACCGCCACTTCGACACCAAGCGCAACCTCGACGCCAACCGTGACATCAACCACCACCCCACCTCCCGTCGCCGGCGTCGCCGTCGACCCGCCAGCCAGCAGCGACAGCCGGGTGCGATGGCAGGTCATCGTGATCGCTGCCGCAGCGGCCGTTGTTGTGGGCACGTCAGTAGCATTACGACACGCCCACGCGAGCCGTCTGTAAGGCAACGTTTCGAACGCCGACCTTCGACCCTCGCGCTAGAACGGCTACACCCCAGAGTAGGAGTGGAGGCCGCTGACCCAGAGGTTGACGGCGAAGTAGCTGAAGAGCACGGCGGCGAAGCCGATCACCAACACCCAGGCAGACCCCCTACCCTTCCAGCCTCGCAGGTTGCGGGCGTGGAGGTAGCCTGCATAGATCAGCCACGTTATCGCGGCCGACGTCTCCTTCGGGTCCCAGCCCCAGTAGCGCCCCCAGGCGCTCTGTGCCCAGTACGCGCCCAACGCGATCCCGAGCGTGAGCATCGGAAAGCCGACGAGCACTGAGCGGTTGGCGATCTCCTCTAGCGTATCGCCGGAGGGCAGGCGCGCGAATCGACGCTGGCCGTTCTGTATCAGATACATCGCGGCCGCGCCGAATGACACGGCCAGTACGGAGTACGACAGCATCATCGTCGCGACGTGCGCGCCAAGGATGCGATTCGCCTGGAGCGCTGGCATGAGTGGCGTGATCTCGGACGGGAAGTACGCGAGCGCGAACGCGAACATGGTGAACGAGACCGGCAGCAGCACGGCGCCGACCATGCGCGCTGCGGCACCCGACGTTGCTGACCCATCGCCGCCGAGCAGCCGGAAGCGTAGTTCGAAGAGCGCGTGGATGAGTGCGATTCCCCAGCCGAAGCCAATGGTGAACTCCCACATGTTGGCGTAGGGCGGCCGCTCCGCAGCGATCCAGCGCGCGCCCAGCGATGTCGTAAGGGCCAGCACCGCGAGCCAGCTCATCGCTGTGGCGCCCGATGAGAGCCAGCCTGGCGCAAGCGCCGGCGCGGCGACGGTCATCGTAGCGCCCGTGTCGGTAGTGGCAGACCGATGGGCGACGCGGGGCCAGAGCGGGACCGCGATGTACGCGAGCGAAGCCAGGCCGGTGAGCACGAAGCCTACGAGGAAGGCGTTGTAGGACAGGTCGGCGGCAGACACGACACGTATAGGGTCAAGGGTCAGGGGTCAGGGGTCAAGGAACACGGGCCGGGGTCAGGGGTCGAGGGTCGAAGGACGCTTCGACAGGCTCAGGGCAAGCTCTTAGCGGCTCGGAATGACACTCGCGGGGGGCTGAGCCGGCGCGGGTGCTTCCTTCTCCGGTGGCTGGACGCTGCGGGCGGAGCGGCGGATGGAGACACGCTTGAACGACTCCTTCATCTCACCCGGGCGCGACTTCTGCATACGCTCGCGCCACGTCTTCTCGATCTCATCGCGCGTGCGCTCACCGAGCTGGCTCCTGTGGCAGAGCACAGCCTGAAGCTTCGTTTCGAGATGCGCACTGATGTCGACATCGTAGTCGGCCTCATCGGTGCCGGCGAGCAGCATCTCGTTGACTTGATGCGCGTCGAGGCCGTGGGCGGCGTGCTCTGGATAGTAGAGATGGTCTCGGACAGCGGGATAGATAGCGTCACGGACAGCGATACCGACGGCGCGGTGGTCGGAGTGGTTGAAGCCTTTACGAAAGCCGTCCCAGGTGATGACGACGTCCGGCCGGTACTTGCGAAGAAGCTTGACGACTTCACCTCGAAGCTCGGCGTCGGGTTGGAGGAAGCCGTCGGGCATGCCCAAAAAGATGACTTCCTTCACGCCGAGCGCGCTACACGCCTCGCGCTGCTCTTGCTCCCTGATCGCCGCGAGGTCCTGACCTGTCAGCGTCGAATCGTGCGTCCCCTTGTCGCCGCTGGTAGCGAGGACGTAGTAGACGGTCCAGTCTTGCGCGCACCACTTAGCGACGGTGCCGCCGCACATGAACTCCGCATCGTCAGGATGCGCGACGATGACCATCGCCGTAAGCGGGCCATCTTTACCCAACTCCTCTGGAAGGGACTTTTTCTTTCGACGCCGGAGGGGGAGTCGATCGACGAGCGCCATGCTAGGCGATCGCGGTGGCGGGCACGCCTTCGATTAGCTCGCGGTAGAGGTCGAGGACTGCTTCCGCGACGTTCGCCCAGCGATAACGCTCGACGGATTCCCGGGCGGCAGTGCCGAACGCACTGCGCAGCTGTTCGTTGTCGAGCAGGAGCTCGATACGTTCCGCGAACGGCTCCGGGCAGCGCCACGGAATGAGGTAGCCTGTCTCGCCATCGCGGACAGTGCTTGCAAGCCCGCCCACGCGCGATGCGACGACCGGCGTCCCACAGGCCATCGCTTCCAGCGCGACCAGCCCGAAGCTTTCGTAGAACGACGGCACGACGCAGACATCGGCCGCGCTATAGAAGTAAGGCAACCTCTCGTGAGCTACGGCGCCGAGGAACGTCACGCGGTCGCTGATTCCAAGCCGGGACGCCAGGTGGCGCAGATGGGCCATCTCGCCTTCTTGCGCCGAACTGTCGCCCCCAATGACAAGAACGCGGCATTCGCGTTCGTCTTCGAGTTCGGTAGCAGCGCCGAGCAGGATGTCGATGCCTTTGAGCGGTTCGACGCGTCCGACGAACAGCAGAATGCGATCGTCCAGCGGCAGACCCAGTTCGCGGCGTGCATCATCTTGAGCCATGGGTTGGAACAGATCGAGATTCACACCGCACGGCACCACCGCGATGCTCTCGGGTTGCGCGTTATACAGCCGGATCAGCAGCTCCCGTTCGTCGCTCCCCGCGGCTACGATGCGATCGGCTCTCTGGATGATCATCTCTTCCGCTTCGATGCGCTCGTCCGGCTCCCACTCACTGATGCGTGAGCGGCTCTTCACTTCGCCAAGCGTGTGGAACATTGTGACGTGCGGGATGTTCCAGCGCTCCTTCAGCCGCGCCCCCACCACACCCGAAAGCCAATAGTGGCTGTGAACCACGTCGTACGTAATGCCTTCGCGTTCAGCAAACGCGAGCACGCCCTGCTCGAACTCATCGAGGTAAAGCGGCAGTTCGGACTTCTCAACGTATTCCGCCGGGCCGGCTGGGATGTGCACGAGCCGCGCGTGCGGATGACCATCGACGACGGGCGGTTCGAGCTCGGGGACGTCGCCGGCACGCCGTGTGAAGATGTCGACGTGGTGGCCGCGCTCGGCCAGCTCGCGCGTCATCTCGCGAACATATACGTTCAGTCCGCCCGTCTCCGGGCCACCCAACGGCGCGACGGGACAAGTGTGATAGCTGAGAATCGCCACGCGATACATAAAGACCCCTGCCCAGGATAGCGGAAGGGACGATAGGGTTGCTAGGCGCTCAGCGCCGAATGATGGCGCGGTAGATCTGGCGGTCCTTGCTTCCCAGGTCATACTTATACGGCTCGTGGCCGCGCAGGAAGTCGACGCAGGTGTGTCCGGACTCGATGGCGTCCTGCAGACAAACGGCCTTAGAAGCTAGGCCGACGGAGAACTGCGCGTACTGCGGGTCGTAGCCGCTGTTATACAGGAAGAGCCTCTTTCCCTGATCGAAGCACAGCACGGCCGCGACAGGCGCACCGTTCAGCTCAAGCTCGTAGAGGCGGATCAGCCCATCATGGGCAAGAGCCGGCGCCATACGGTGGAAGAAGCGGCCCATCTGCTCCGACATGAAAGCGGACTTATCGCTGCGGCTCTCCACCATGAGGCGGATCAGCGTCGGCAGATGCTCCTCCACGTCTTCGGCCCGGCTGTAGGTATTGAGCTGCAGTTCCCCTAGCTCAGCCAAACGCCGCATCTTGCGACGCAACTCGTGGCGGTCCTTCTTGTTGAGCGCGGCCTGGTACGCTTCCCAGCTCTCAGCCAGCGTCACGTACGGCGCGACCGCCTCGTCTTCGCGTTCGACTTTGAGCCCCACGCGCTCGGCGGCGGGAAGAAACTCGCTCACAGTCGGGCTGTCGTCGCGCAGGCCACGCAGATCGATCTCAGACCAGTCCTCGGTCTGGAGCGTATCAAGCAGCGCGGCGAAGACTTCCGAAGCCCGGGCGGGTGCGACCGTGAAGTCCATGTAGTCACAGATGGAGTAGTTGCCTACGAAGCCGAGGGTCGTCTCGGTCCGCAGGAGCGACGCGACACCAACAAGCTCAGCCTCGTCGCGCACAGCTAGTAGGAGAAGGTCGCGGCCGTCCTGGAACTCCTCTAGCCAGACGCGATTCCACACGGGGTGCAAGAACGCGACCGGCTCCGGTGTGCGTTCTAGTAGCGCAGCCCACTCCGTCGCAAGGGAGTCGAGTTCTTCTCTGCGGACGTTGAGAGCCATGGGACGATAATAAGGCTAACAGCGTGAGGAACGCCCGGTCAACGCAAGACGAGCGCTCGGCGCCGAACCGGCGTTGACGCGCTCCTTGAGCAGCGATATGCTATGCACGCCATAACGCTTGCCTCCACATGGAGGCGGCGTTACGCTGGATTCCCCACGCGCCCAGAGGGCCACATCTAACACTCTGAGGAGGGTTCACCATGACAACAGACACCAAGCCTGCCGAGACCGCGACACCCGCGAAGATCTACCAGATGCTCATCGATGGGCAGTGGGTGGACGCGAAGAGCAGCAAGACGTTCGAGCGGCTCAGCCCAGCGAATGGCGAGCGCGTCGGTACGTACCCGCTGGCGGACGTCGAAGATGTCGACCTCGCAGTCGATGCAGCGCGACGAGCGTTCGAAAAGTGGAGTGTTTCGCCCGCGAAGCAGCGACACGACATTTTGCGCGCAGTCGCCGCGAAGCTGCGCGCCGAGATCGCGCCGATGGGCACGATTATGGCGAAAGAAGTTGGCAAGCCGCTCGGTATGGCGATGGCAGAAGTCGCGATGTCGGCGGACGTGTTCGACTACTACGCGGGCCTATCGCTCGACCTGCACGGTGAGGCGATCACGCAATACGTGCCGGACGCGATTGGTCTCACGATCAAGGAACCAATCGGCGTTGTCGGTGTGATTACGCCGTGGAACTTCCCGCTGCTGCTGCTGTCGTGGAAGATTGCTCCGGCGCTCGCCGCGGGCTGCACGCTCGTCGCGAAGCCGGCGCAACTCACCCCCGGCAACACCGTTGAACTCGGT
>JBKKBW010000057.1:0-3854 GCA_046713635.1 Dehalococcoidia bacterium | reverse complement strand
TTGTCGGCTTCGCTGCTGGCAGCATCCCCGAGGTGAAGGTGAATCGACTGCTCCTCAAGAACTCGTCTGTCGTCGGTGTAGCCTGGGGCGAAGGCGTGCGGCACTTTCCTGAGATGCCACGGCGCATCGGCGAAGCGCTGGCTGACCTGTTCGAGGCGGGCAAGATCAAGCCGCTGGTCGGCGCGACGTTCCCGCTCGAACGAGCCGCCGACGCCTTGCGTGAGATCGAGTCACGGCGCGCTACCGGCAAAATCGTCCTCGCGATCCGCGAGTGGCGATCTTGATTGAACCCGAAAAAGAAAAGGTATTTTCTCGTTCTGGCGGGCCGTCTAACTCTTGATTGATTGGCCCGCGGGTGGCCCAGCCACATCGCCAATTGACAAATTCGTTCCCGTGAAAAAAACGCCTTTTCTGTCTACGCTGATGATCACTCTCCGCGAGCGAATACGTGTGCAGGTCAGCTCGGTCGGAATCATGAGGCGATGTTAGGGCACGCCTGAGATACCTCCAAGCATTAGATGTCACACCTGTCGGAAGTGGCCACAAATTGGACAGATGGCGGCCGCGCATCCAATGGCTACTATAGGAGTCGTGAGGCCAGTGAAGGCTGAGGAACTGCGGTGGGAGCACTATCGCCTCGTCCTGCTGTTCGATGGCAAGTGCGGTATTTGCACTCGAACCGCCCGCTGGGTGCGGCAGCGCGATAAGGACGGAGCGATTCTTACCATCCCGAACCAGGCTCCTGAGTGGCGTTCGCGTTTCTCCATCAAACCCGAGGACGCCGAACACCGAGTCTATGCCATCGATGCGGCCGGACGAACGTTCGCGGGCGCGGCAGTGGTCAACAGAGTGCTAGAAGAGCTCGGTGGGCGCCTGGCGGTTGTCGGCAGGCTGTACCGATTTCCGCCCGTCGCGCTGATCGAGAACGCCATCTATTCGGTCATCGCCCGCTATCGTGGCCTTCTCAGCCGTTGGGGTGATAGGCCCGCCTGCGACGACCCCAATGCGCGGTGCGTCTAGTCGTGTGCAATAGGTGCCCAGCTCCGTCCCTGCAGTGGCCACTGCTTCTTACAGATGGCCATGGCACGGCCTCGAAAAGCTCAAGGCGTCTCGTGGCGCTCTCGTCGGTCCGAGACGGCGATGCTAGCTAGCTTTCGTTCAACCCGGCGTCAGACTGGAGGACCAGCGCCGCGTCCAGGCTATCGACGCGGCCGTCGTGGTTCACGTCGGCGCTCGCGTTGATCGCTGGCACGAGTTCTGCCGCGAACTGGAGGATGAGCGTCGCATCAACTGCGTTCACGACGCCGTTGCCGTTCGCATCGCCCTTGCGTCGCTGCGGCGTTACCGTCGGCGTGGGCGTTGGCGTGCTGGAAGGCCTGGCCGTATCCGTCGCCGTAGGCGCGTCTTTGGCGGTGCCGGTTGGCGATGCTGTTGGCGTGCTGGAAGGCGTGGCCGTATCCGTCGCCGTTGGCGTGTCCGTGGCCGTCAGAGTAGCCGCCTCCGTCGGCTTCGGCGCCTCGCTGCCCAAACCGATGACCTCGGCGGGCCTGGCCCGGGTCCAGATACCACCATTGCCAAGCTGGCCGGAGCTGTTGTAACCCCAACACATGACGCTTCCGCCGCTGATGAGAGCGCACGAGTGGTAATCGCCTGCGCTGATGGCGAGGACGCCGGCGCCAAGGGCCGAGACGCGCGCAGGCTCCGTGCGAATGATGAACGCGCCCTCGCTGATCGGACCGTGGACGTACATGCCCCAGCACTCCACGGTGCCAACAGCCAGCAGGGCGCAGGTCGAGTAGTCGCCCGCGCTGATCGCGGTAACGCCGCCTCCGAGGCCTTCGACCGTTACGGGAACGCTACTGTCCGTCGTCGTGCCGTCGCCGAGCTGGCCGTACGCGTTGTCGCCCCAGCACATCACCCCTCCGGCATCGCTCAGGGCGCACGTGTGCGAATGGCCCGCGCTAACCGCGACGGCATTTCCACCGAGGCCGGAGATCAGGACTGGTGTGGTCCGTGCGCTGATGGTGCCGTCACCTAGCTGGCCGGACAGATTGTGGCCCCAGCAGGCCACGGTAGCCGTCGCGGTTACTGCGCAGGTATGGGCGTTCCCGGCGCTGACCGCAGCGACGGCGGCGACGCCAAGGACATCGATAGGGGTCGTACAGATCGTGCCGCAGGCGGCACCGTCACCGATTTGCCCGTTGACGTTGCGGCCCCAGCACTTCACGCTTCCAGCCGTTACGATCGCGCATGTGTGCAGGTCGCCTGAGCTGACTGCACTAACGCCGGCGGCGAGGTCCGAGACACTCACCGGTGCCCCGCGCTCCGTTGTCGTGCCGTCGCCGAGCTGTCCATCATTGTTCTCGCCCCAGCACTGCACGCCACCCGCCGTCGTAAGCGCGCACGTGTGATGGTCGCCCGAGTTGATCGCGATAGCGCCGGCCAATTGAGGAACGGCGACCGGTGTCGTGCAGTAGGCGCCGCATACTCCGCCGTCGCCCACCTGACCTTCGCGGTTGGATCCCCAGCAGAGCGCGCGGCCCGATGTCGTTACAGCGCATGTATGGCCGCTCCCCGCGCTCACTGCGGCGGCTGCCAAGCCGGATGCATCGGCGTGGTCGCCGGGCCTGCCAGCTCCACCTACGAGAGCGACGATACCCGTGGCGATAACGATCGCGGCGAGAAGCACGGTACGAAGCGCTGACATGTCGCCGTAGGTTGACACAGATGCTGCGGATGATCGAGGAAGCCAGAGAGGTTGAGCTGAAAAGTAAGCGTAGCAGCCCGCTGCGGTGGGTACCTGGTGGCAAGAACCCGAAGGGAACGCAACGGCTGCTACGCCCTTACTTTAGCAAAAACCCACACATGATCGTCAAGGGGCAATTAGACCGGGAGGAGGCCCATCTAGCTGACCATCCGGCCCTTTGCCAGCTACAGAAACACGTAGTCCGCGGAGGCGCGCTGACGGGCTATCTACGCTCAGTCGTGGAAGTGCTGCTTCAAGTGGTTCAGTGCGTCATCCGCAGGCTGGAGCCGGACCGAAGCTTTAGCGGTGACTCCTAGACGCTCTCAGAGCTGCGAACGCCAGCGGAGCGAGTGCAGCGACAAGTAGTCCGAGAACAGCCCAGTCTTTGACTGGCCAGGAGTTATCATGGTAGTCACCACCAAGCGCAAACCCGCCAATGGGCCGAGGTGTCGGTGTTGAAGTCGGCGTCACGGTGGGTGTGCTAGTCGGCGTTACGGTTGGTTTGGGTCCTATGTCCACTATTCCCGGCGGCGCGGAAAAGTCTCCGCAGCAGATTCCCGTACCGGTTTGACCTAAGTCATATCGTCCCCAGCACTCGATTCCATCAGTAGTGAAAGCGCAGGTGTGAAAGCCGCCAGTCGAAACGGTAAGGGCTACCCCACTTAGCCCGACAACGCTTGCTGGTGCAGGAACACACATGCATCCAGTTGACGTTATCGTGCCGTCTCCAACCTGACCGCGATTGTTTACTCCCCAGCACTTGATCTGCCCAGCCGTGGTAAGCGCGCACGTGCGCTCACTGCTGCCACTCGCCGAGACAGCCGCTGCGCCGCTCGTTAGTCCAACAATGTCTACTGGCGTTGACCTGTTCGTGGTCGTGCCGTCTCCCACCTCACCCCAAAGATTGCTTCCCCAACAGGAGATACCGCCCGAAGTCGAAAGTGCGCACGTGTGGTTACCTCCTGTTGAGATGGCCGCCACTCCGCTAGTCAGGCCGCTGACATCCACCGGCGCACTTCGCTGGGTGGTCGTTCCGTCGCCTACCTGGCCAGCCGCGTTGTTTCCCCAACACTTCATGCCACCCGCTGTTGCGAGCGCGCAAGTGTGA
>JBKKBW010000056.1:0-1953 GCA_046713635.1 Dehalococcoidia bacterium | reverse complement strand
GTGATGCCCTCTTTACACGCAACGAGACGCTCTGCGAACGCATCCGCTCCGGAGACGCGGACACTTCGCCGTTTCGAGACGACGTACATGGGCACGTGCGCGAGACAGTGCGTAACAAACTGCTAGTGACGAACCCGAGATGGCTAGAAACTTAGATGCTGTCCCAAGAAGACGTATTCGAGCTGTTCAAGCCAGTCGCGGCGCGTGTCACCCAAGAGCTCTATCTAACGGTCGATGTCTGTCGCGAGCTGGTAGAGGTCTGTGACTCAAATTGCCTCGCCATCTTAGGACTGGATGGCCTTCCCCACGGCAGCTGGGATCGCGCTTGGGAGCGCACAGATCTGATTCTCGACTGTTCGACTCCTGGCGGCACTGAAGAATCCTGGGAGAGCTTCCGGAAGAATTCCATCGAGGCAGCAAGACACTTCCTCACCGAGCATCTAGCCAATGAATCCGGCGTGCTCGTCATTCCGACGATGGTTGACGAGGCGAACTGGAAGGCCTGGAGGACGCGCCACACGGCCGGATAGAGCTAAAGCCTGTCCCTACTCATGCGGCGGGAAGTCGCCGAAGAAGCCGTCGATGCGTTCGATGAGGCCGGCTTCGTTCACTGTGGTGAAGTCCATACCAGGAATGGCGGGCTGGCCCTCGCGACGGACCTCCCACAGGTAGCGATAGCGGCGGTTGTGGCCATCGATGCCGGAGATACGGACGTACTCAGCGTCCATAGCCTCGTGCGCCTCCCGAATGAGCTGCTCTATGGAGCGGATACCTTGCACCTGATTAGCGGGGTCGACGAACCATACGTCGATTGCGACGGCGCGTTCCAAGTGGCCGAAGATCTTGCTTGGCTCTGGTTCATTCCACGCCGCCAGGTAGTGTGCGAAGCATTCGGCGTATGCCATGGGTTCCCTAGTTGCGGGCGAGCTCGCGCAGAACGGCAATGTTGCGTTCGCCGAGCGACTTGGGGTCGGTCGACGGCATGACATTTATGACGGGTGTCGTCACGCCGTTGCTGCAGTACGCCTCGATCTTATCGATACACTCCTGCGCGCTGCCCGTCACGAATAGGTCCTCGATTACGGTATCTGGCACCAACTCCGACGCCGACTGGCGTTCACCTGAGTCCCATGCCTGCTGCATCGGGCCAAGCAGATCGCCGCGGCCGAGCCAGCGATGGAATGCGCCATAGACGGGTGTTGTGAGGTAGCCGGAGATTGCGCGCCGGCCGACGGCGCGGATGAAGTTCTCATCGCTCGTGGGCAGAACGAAGATGCGCGCGACAACATCGAGTGCGTCGGGATCATGGCCGGCGGCTCGTGCAGCGTCCTTCGCAACAGCCACGCACTGCGGAACATCGCCGGGCGCGAGCCAGTTGAGGATCACGCCGTCGGCGGCGCTTCCGGCGAGCCGGAGCATCTTCTTTTGCAGCGCGGCTAAGTAGATCGGCGGCGGGGCCGTGCTGCGACGAGCGTGGCGGAAGCCACGCACTCCAAAAGCCTCGCTCGTAGCCTTTTCTCCGGAAAAGACCTGGCGGAGGAACGCGATCGTATCGCGGACGCGCGTGAGCGGCTTCTCGAATGCGACGCCGTTCCAGTTCGTCACGATCGCGGGAGAGCTGGAGCCGATGCCGAGGCAGAAGCGGCCCTCTGCGGCATCGGCGACTGCCCAGGCGGTCTGCGCCAGCACCGTCGGCGTGCGCGTGAAGACGCTTGCGATCGCGGTGCCAATGCGTATCTTCTCAGTCCACGCGGCAGCGAGCGCAGCGGGCGTGAACGCGTCCGGGCCATCGACTTCAGCGGTCCAGGCGTCGGTGTAGCCGATCGACTCGGCCTCGCGCAGCACCTCACGGTGTGCAGGCAGCGGCACGCCATCGAGCGGGAAGGTGATGCCCCAGCGTTCAGATGGCAAGAGCCGTCCTCCTTCACTACAGGGCGGCCAGATGGCCGCCCC
>JBKKBW010000055.1:0-2628 GCA_046713635.1 Dehalococcoidia bacterium | reverse complement strand
CCGCAGAGCGGCAGGCCACACGGCCTGCTGTCTCTCTCTCCCGATTTGCAGAGGTGGTCGATGGTGGCCGAACGCACCTGTAAGGCGCGCAAAGATGACGGGTCTCCGTGCCGCGCGTCGCCGCTCCAAAACAGCGACCACTGCCTCATGCACGACCCGGCGCACGCCAACGAGATGGCGGAAGCGCGCCGCCTTGGTGGCTTGCGGCGCCGCAAAGAGAAGGCCGTCCAGGGCGCGTATGAGATCGGCACCTTGGAGAGCGTCGGCGACGTGCGCAGACTGATCCAGATCGCCGTGACCGACACGTTGTCGTTGGAGAACTCGATCGCCCGGTCCCGCACGCTCGCGTACCTCGGGGTGGTGTCGCTTAAGGCGTTGGAGGTAAGCGAGATCGACGAACGCCTGCGTTCCTTGGAAGCGGCCATGAAGCCGCGTCAACAAGCCGGGAGGCGACGTTGAGCGTCGTGGCGCGTCTCCAGCGGCTGGAGCGGGCGGAGGGGGACCGGCATGCGCGGGCCGTTGCCGAGCGGATCGCCGAACGGCACGGGCTGACGGTCGATGTCGTGTGGCGCATGGTCGAAGACATCGGCCGCCGCGTCGCCCGCTGGGGCATCGATGGCGAGCTGAAACGGATGGCCGTTGAGTACGGCTGGACGGAGGATGAGGTACGCGAACGCTACGCGGAAGCCGTCCGGGAGTGCTCCGAATGACCAGCAGCGGCGCCATCACTATCACCGGATAGTGCGCGATGAGGAACAGCGACCGCCGGATCTCGAAACTCGCGGAGCAGTTCACCGCACGGGAGCGCGCCGTGCTCGTCCTGCGTTCGTGGAAGGAAGGGCGTGACGAAGACCCGTCCTGGCGACGGTCGATGCCCGAGGGACAGGCGTGGGAGTTCAACGGGCTCATCGACCTAATGAACGGCGTCAACAACGGTCTCATGCCGCTGCTCCTCGTGCTCGGGTTGGAAGCCGACAAGCTCGCGCTCCGCCTCGGTGTGCTCGGGGTTCTCGCGCTCTGGTATGTCCATGCTGAAGACAGCGCGTGGCTGCTCCGGCACGAGTGCCCGAAGTCGAAGCTCGCCGCGGGCTCGCTCACGCACGCGCCTCTGCTGCCGGTGATGCACCTGGATGACGACCTCAAGGCGATCGTTGACGAGGCCACCCAAGGTGTGGAGCCCAGCAAGCTGGACGAACTGGCGGTCGTGCACAAAGAACGGTTGCGAGAAGACCTGCAAGGGCACCGGCGCTACCTGGTGGCCGCGGAAGCGGTGATCGAAGAGGTACGGGAAGAGTTCGGCGGTGAAGACCCGACCTTACCCGACACGCGGCGCGTGTTCGACTACGCCCGCGAGCGGTTGGACAGGGTGCGGGAAGGTGCGGCCCGGTTCCTTGGCCCGCTCGATGATGTCGAACTCGACGACGTCTTGCTGGCCCAGACGCGCCGCTTGGTTGGGCTGGCGGACTAACCCACGCTGGGTCGCTGGATGCAGTTTGGTCCGCTCTAAGCAGACGCTTGATAGAAGGTTGCTGGTGCCATCAGCGTGCGCGAGACATATTTCACCAAATCGATTCTGAGGCCGGCGCGCTACGGCCGCGGAGAGCACCGCCGTGTGCGACTTGTGGGCGGATCAGGGTGGGCATCGTCTCCGGTGAGGTCAAACTCTACAGCGGCGGGACTCTTTCCCATCAGGCGGCAAACTCAAAACGACAGCCTATGCATTCCACCAGAGTTGACCGAATGTTTAGGCGGCCTTGGTCTGGAGCTTGCTCAGAGAGCCCAAATCAAGAGCCAGGAAGGCGTCGGTCACATCGGGACTGAAGTGCTTGCCCCGGCCACGCAAAATCTCCTCTAGAGCGGCCTGTAGGGGCCAAGCTGCCTTGTAGGGGCGCTCTGATATGAGCGCGTCAAAGACGTCGGCGATGGTCACGATCTGAACGGATAGCGGGATCTCTGCTGCCCTGAGACCGTCAGGATAACCTGAACCGTCCCACTTTTCGTGATGCCATCTCACCACCTCTCGGCTCACCGCTGGCAACTCCGAGCTAACAATGATTGCCTCGCCGGCTTCCGTATGACCCTTGACCTGATTCCATTCCCTTGCGTCCAAGCGGCCTGGCTTCAGGAGAACGTGATCAGGGACATGTAACTTTCCAATGTCATGGACCGCGGCCGCGAAGCCCAAGTCCTCGATTTCGACGGCAGACAGCCCCAGCCGCTCTCCGATCCTTTGACTGAGGTAGCGGAGGTTTCGAAGGTGTTGTCCCGTCGTCTTGTCTCTTAGTTCCGCCGCGACCGCTAGCGTCTCAACCGTACTTAAGTGACTGCGCCGCAACTTTGCGTAGGACTCCTGCACCTCCGCGAGAAGGAGCGAGAGTTGGAGAAGCGCGGCCAGGTGTCCGCCGATAGACGTTAGGATCGCCAGTCGTTCCTCCGTCTCCGCTTTCGAGAACCTGCTGGTGATCACGAGCGTCCCGTACTGCTCGTTCTCATGCATGAGCGGGACAAAGATCAGGAACCTTATGCTGCTGCGCCTCATCCAGCTTTGCTGCTCAGGGCGGATGTCTGGGAGATCAGCGGGGTTGGGAATGAAATGCGGACCAGGAGCGCGCCGGAACTGTTCAATGC
>JBKKBW010000054.1:0-2609 GCA_046713635.1 Dehalococcoidia bacterium | reverse complement strand
GGTGCGCGCCTGGAGGTCTTTCATCACGGCGGCAGCATCCGCGGGCCGGTCCTCGTGGAATATCGCCTCATTCGGGTAGATATGCTCGTCCATGAAGGTCTTCGCCTTCGCGCGGAGGTCTTTGATTTCTGGGGACAGGCTGAAGTCAGGCATTGTCCATTCCTCTCGAGGTTGTTGGCTCTATAGCGGGCGAATTGTAGCACGAGGGATTCCCAGGCTCCTGCTGGTAGGATGTTTCCGCCATGGCTGCGCGGACTCTATCCATCACGGTCGATGAGAAGCGTACGATAACAGCACTCTGTGCCGAGCCTGAGCGGCACGCGAACGGCATAGTGTTCGTCTACGCGCCGGGCGCCGGCTCGAACGTTCACGATCCGTTCGGGCGCTATGCGTGCGATCAGCTAGCAGCGCACGGCTTTGTCGCGCTGCGCTTTCAGTTCCCGTACATGGAAGAAAAGCGACGCGCGCCGGACCGAACCGTCGTTCTGGAGAAGGCCTGGCGCGCGGTCATCAGCGAAGCACGATCCTTTACGGACAAGCTCGTAGTCGGCGGCCGATCGATGGGCGGGCGGATCGCCTCACACGTGGTTGCCCAGCGGGAGCAGGTTGACGCGTTGGCATTGTTCGCATATCCGCTCCACGCACCTGCCAAGCCCGACGTTTGGCGTGATGCGCACCTGCCGTCGATAGCGGCACCAACGCTCCTCTGCTCAGGCACGCGCGACGCGTTTGCCGCGCCGGATGAGCTTCGCGCCGTCGCGAAGACGATGAAACGCGCGACAGTACACATGCTCGATAGCGCGGACCACGGCTATGCCGTGCCAGCCGCGAGCGGCCGCAAACGAGAAGACATCTGGCAAGAAGCCATCGAGGCGACGCTTGCATGGTTGAAGAAGGCCCGTGTCGCATGAACGATGGGCAATCGGCAAAAGACACCATCCAAGCAGTCAACGAGGAGCGCGAGTTCCTCCAGGGGCCTCAACCTCGCGGCTCCGAGCTCGTGCGAGCGGTCCGCATCTTCTTTGAGTTCATCCGCGCCTTTCGAAAGCTCCATTTCGTCGGACCGTGCGTAACTGTGTTTGGTTCGGCGCGCTTCCCTGAAGGACATCGCTACTACGAGCTTGGGTTGGAGACAGGTCGCGCGCTCGCGACGGCTGGCTTCTCTGTGATGACCGGCGGGGGCCCCGGGCTGATGGAGGCGGCGAATCGCGGCGCGAAGGAGGCAGGCGGCAGCAGCATTGGATGCAGCATCGATCTGCCGGTACCGCAGCCGCTGAACCCCTACCTGGATGTAGCACTGGAGTTCAGACACTTCTTCGTCCGAAAGGTGATGCTCGTGAAGTACTCCTATGCCTTCATTGCCCTCCCGGGCGGCTACGGCACACTCGACGAGGTATTTGAGGCTGCGACACTCGTCCAAACCCGCAAGATCAAAGACTTCCCCATCGTCCTTGTGGGCACCGAGTTCTGGATGCCACTGCTAGACATGCTGCGCAACACGATGGTGCGAGATGGGACCATCGATGAGAACGACTTGCGCCTGCTCCAGGTAACCGACTCGCCGCGGGACGCAGTGCTCAAAATTCGGGCGCAGGCATTAGAGCACTTCGGGCTAAGCTATGGACCCAAGATGAAGCGGCGCTGGTACCTGTGGGAGTAGGCCGAACGAGAGCTATTGACGCACTGAGCCCCACCGTTAGCTAGTCGCTTCATCTCTCTCCAACCATCGCTTGACTAAAGGGCTCAAACCTGTGTTACTGGCTTCCGTGGTGGCTCGCGGTCATACGCCTGTCGGGCAACCTGACCCGACGGCGGACACGTGGAGGCTGCGATAGACGAGCGCTCTTCAGACGTTAGGTCCGAGACGGCCAGCCATGTTGCTGGGCCGGATGACTTCGCGCGCGCATTCGACTACAGTCCGAGTTGCGTCTTCCTCATCGATCCTCAGGGATTCCTGCGGTATGCGAATAACTCCTTCTGCGAGGCGATCGGCCGGCCACGTGATGAACTCCTCGGCCTTGACATCGAATCGCTCGGTCAACCACGTGGCGGCCCGATCTGGTTAGCAATTGCGACAAATCGGCCGTGGCAGGGCCAGCTATCAATGGAAGTTGATGGCGAAGTCTGTACTGGATGGGCGTCGTTGATTCCAATCGTGGATTCCGACGGCGCCTGCCGGTTCGTCCTATGCACCTGCGATGGCTTGCATGAACCGCCGGCCAGAGTCGAGCCGATCTCGCCCGCAGCACCCTTGGTGCTCGTTGTAGAGCTTGACGGTACGATCCTGTTTATCGACCGGACGGTGCCCGGCGTCTCACGCGAAGAGGCGATCGGCGCGAGCATCTACGCATACATGCCCGCCGAACACCACGAAAGGATACGGAAGTACCTGACGGACGTTGTCGAAACGCGAGGCTCGCTCTCCTATCAGGTCCCCTCCATAGGACCCTATGGAAGCGTTCTGCTCTACCAGACGCACGTCGGACCGATCGAGCGAGACGGAGAAGTCGTCGCGCTATCGTTCGTCTCGTGGGAGGTCACCGAAGTAGCACTAGACGTGGACGACCGAAATCGCGTCCTTGCGGACGCAGGCATCGAGGGCCTAATAG
>JBKKBW010000053.1:0-1017 GCA_046713635.1 Dehalococcoidia bacterium | reverse complement strand
AAGTAGTACTGGGCGACGATGCCGAGCGCTCGGCCACGACGGTTGTCTCCGCTAAGGTCGGCCGATGCCGCGGCAACGGCCTCTTCGATCGCGCGCTCGTCTTCTGGGGAGACGGCAAACGTGATCGCACGCACCTCGCTGCTCGCGCCCTCTCTCTGAAACTCTGCTAGCAGGTCGTCGAGGTTTAGGTCGAGCAACGCGAGGTTGGCTGCAATCGCGCTGGCGTCCTCGGGGAGCAGCAGTGCCAGCTCTTCGGGCGACGCAAATGCACGCAGTTGGCGCAGGAGGTCAGCACGCAGCCGCGGGTCGTCTTGACCCTCCAGCCGGTTGAGGGTCGCCAACAGCACGAGCGCCGTCTGGTCGTCGCAGGGCCAGACGTAGCAGGTCGCCTCGGTATGACTGAGACGCCGCAGGGCTTCCAGGCGTTGGTGGCCGTCGAGGATCTGGAAAGAGCCTGACTGGTCCGGATGCGGGCGAACGACGATCGGCGGGTAGTTCCGTTCGCGGGCGATGTTCTCCGCGAGCTTATCGAGCCGCGCCTCCTCCATCACATTGGCGTTCGCCGGGTGGGCGACAAGGTTCACTAACGGCACGCGGCGAAGCCGGGTGGACCTAGTCACTGGCGAGGACGAGATATTCGCGATTTTCTGCATTCTTCTTCTCCGATGCCAGACTCTCCAGGTGGCGGTACGGTACGTCGAGCACACGCACCCGCGACTTATGTCGGCGAACCCGGCCTTCCAGCTCACCGATACTGAGGGCGCTGTTGTTGAGGGAGATCAGCCAAATTGGGATGTGGCTGCAAGCCATAAATAGGCCGTCGAGCAGACCGGCTGAGCGTGAGTACCCGCTCGCTGGGCGCGTCGTTCCTTCGAGCAGGTGATCGAGGACGGCGTACTCGCGCTCATACGATGTTGTGCCGGGGTACGGTGGGTCGAGGTAGACCACGTCTCCGCGCGTAGCAGCGAGAAACTTCAAGGCGTCTTGCTGGTACGAACGCCCCGCGCCGGGGAACAC
>JBKKBW010000052.1:0-5661 GCA_046713635.1 Dehalococcoidia bacterium | reverse complement strand
GCAGTACT
The DNA here is from genome assembly GCA_046713635.1 of Dehalococcoidia bacterium. Classification (GTDB taxonomy): domain Bacteria; phylum Chloroflexota; class Dehalococcoidia; order DSTF01; family RBG-16-68-14; genus JBBDXS01. The sequence continues at coordinate 5,653 of JBKKBW010000052.1, read as the reverse complement.
TCCACGACTGTAGCTAACTGGCACGCGACCGCAGCCGGGCGTTTGGAGTCACGACTGGCGCCCGGCTGCCGGCCAACGACAGGCGAGTAGGCAAGCGAAGGATCATGAGAATGAAATCGAGAGGAGCACTTCTGGTAACGCTCGCTGTCTGCCCGCTGGCAGTGGTCATGATGGCGGATGCTGGCCCGAACGGGCGCGAAGCTCTCGCTAGCTCAACGAGCGGCTCTCTCACGCTCGACGGCTCAGGCGACTACGTCACAGTGCCGGACTCCGCTGCCTTTAGCCCCAGCGGCGGGATAACAATCGAAGCATGGGTGAAGCGCAACAACACCAGCGCCTGTGAGACCATCGTCAGTAAGAACTTCGTCGTCAGCTACTGGTTGGGCTTCTGCACGACGACAGGCAAGATCCGGTTCTACGCGAACGGCTCGGCAACCGTGTATGACGGAAACGCCGGCGTCCCGGCAGGCGTTTGGACGCACGTGGCGGTGACGTTCGACGGGACGACGCGGAAGTATTACATCAACGGAAACCTGGACTATTCGGCAACAACTCCAGGCCCGCTTTCCCTTGACGCCACGCCATTGTGGATCGGCGCGGATCCAGCCTGCTGTCAGTTCTCAGGGAGCATTGCGGAACTGCGGATTTGGAGCGAGGCGCGGATTCAGACGGACATCCGGCACACGATGGTCGAGCGCATTACGGATGCGCGGGACAACCTCGAAGCAGTTTGGCACCTGGAGAGCAGCGCGGATGAGGGTTTCGGTAACCATACGGGGACGCTAGTGGGTGGGGCGAATTTCTCCGGGGCGGCTCCGACTGCCTTCGACCACGATCCGATCGAGATACCGCTCTTCCCGAGCGCTGCGAGCGTGGACGGCCTCTGTTCCCCGGGGGAGTATGGAGATGTGCGCGTCCCCGTCTGGACACCTACGCGCCTATCCTGGGCTTACGTGATCGCAACGGCAGGCAACGTCTACGTGTGTATGGACAATCTTGCCATTGGGGGGTATTCGGGCGAGTTTGCTGGTCTCTACCTGGACCCGGACGGCGATGGCGGCGCGCTTGCCCAAGCGGACGACTATCGCATCAGCCTGTTCCGGCAAACGGACAGCGACTTCAGCGAAAACGGAACGGGGGCTGGCGGTTATACCACGCCAGGCCTGGCATCGTATGATGCCGATTCCTGGACGGAGGCCAAGCTTGGCACTGAATGGGGCGGTGAGTTCCGCTTCCCCCGAAGCGCACTGCCTGCGAGCGACGCGATCTTCGGGATGCAGTTTGTTCAGCACTGGTTCACTGGCGTAGGCGATGACTACGGCTGGCCTGTCGACTTCGTATGGAACAGCCCGAACGCGTGGGAGAAGTTCCAGATCGCGACAACGAGCAAGGTGCGGACTGACAACCGCAGCCCGCTGGTGTTCGTTCGACGCAATCCCCGAGACAGGATCGCGCAGGGCAGTAGCGTGCAGCTTCTCGCAGAGGCCAACGACGACACTGACCTGTCGAGAATCAACCTATTTGTCGATGGCGTGCTAAGTACGAGTTGCCCAGTAAACGGCTTGAATGACTACTTCTCGGCTTGCCTTGCTCCACAGGCGGCCTACCCCGTGGGGACGCACACGTATTGGGCAGAAGCCATAGACCATCGCGGACGCAGTGGGCTCTCTTCCATGGAGCGCTTCTTCGTCGAGATTGATGGACAGAGTCCGGCCATCTCATTACGTCACTCTCCAACGTCGCCGACTCCGGGTCAGGCGATCGAGATCGAGGCGACAGTCACGGATGCGAGCGGCATAGACGCGATATCGATATCCTCCGGCGGACCAGGCAGAACATGTGAATTCTCAGGACCAACGCAAACCCGGACGTGCACGCTATCCTATGTGCCGCCCGCGTCACGGCGTATCGCGTGGTATTGGGCAAGCGCAACCGACAATGAGGGCCTGACGTCCTCTACTGGAAGGTTTCCTGTGGTGTTCTCCAATCCGGGAACGGACGCGGACGGCGACGGGCTTCCTAACGCAATAGAGAACGACTTCTGCACGGCTTCGACTGATCCAGATTCTGATGGCGACGCACTGCCTGACGGCTGGGAGGTACTGGGGCTGCACTTTCCCGACAACGAGCATGTCGACCTGCCCCGGCTGGGCGCCAACGCGTGCAGACGAGAGATATTCATCCAAAACGACTATGAACGCGGCGTGCGCCTTGAGGAGACGGTCTGGCCCGCAGCTGTAGCCGTGTTCAGGGACCACGGGATTGCGCTGCACGTGAGCGAGAACGAGCGCCCGCGGCCGGCGGGCCTGCCGATTTCAGCAGTGACTGCCGAGCAAGGCATGGACCTAACAGATGCGCAAGGCAACTACTACTTTCCTCCGAAGCGCGCCTGGACGCACCACTATGTGTACAATCGGCACTTCAACGACCGTAGCACGACGTGGTTCTACACGACGATGAGTCTGAACACAAACAGTTGTCCGCTTACCTCTGCGGATCCGCAGAACGATCCGGTGTGCTCACGAAGTGCGGAGGACCAGCTGCCCACGCTGGTTCACGAGCTGGGTCATAGCTTTGGATTTGGCCACGGCGGTGCTACGGGGACTGGCCAGGACGTCTGGGACGGCGACGCGTTCGGCTATGATTTCGCCTGGGACACCGTGAACCACAAGCCGAACTACAACGACATCATGAACTACGGATACTACGGCGCCAACGCCTGCTATAACCCGTCGACAAATGCCTTCACAGGTACCCTTGGGTATCTGGACCAGCCGCTGGGGCCAGGTGGCGTCTTGAACGAGTCTGCCTTGCAGGAGGCCGGGGGTGCGTTCGCTACCGCTATTGCGGCGCGGTCGTGCGCCTTCGCCGGTGCGGGCTGGGTTCCCGTGTTCTTCTATTCCTGCTTTGGTGGTTCGGCCGAGACAAACTTTGTCGTAGCGCACGACGGTGTGCAGCCGCGCGCGCGCATTCGCGCGTCGACCTATCAGGGTGATCCTCTCGCCGAGTGGACCACGGTCTTACCATCCATGCCCGCTGGCATCGATTGGAACTGCAATGGGGCGATCACGCCGTTTCCGAGCACGGTAACCGCCAACATCAGCGGTGTATCGGCGAATGGCGATTGGTGGGACTGGCTTGGGGCTGGCGGTAGCTCAAATGAGACATTCCTCAGCGCGGGCAACGGCTGGCTGATAGTGCCTGCGGGCAATGCAAAGGCCTGCGCGCTGCGGGACAATCCTGCGCTCGACGACCTGCTCACATTGGCGTACCAAATCAAGATGGCGTCGCCGGACTGTCTGATCAGTTCAACAGGCAGCGCCGGCCAAGGGGAAGCGGCGGCGCTGCCGCCGGAGCAGAACCCGTTCGGCTTTCCAAAAACACCACCTACTGAGAATTACGAGCCCGGCCCGCCGCTTCCAAACGTGGAGTACTGTGACGGCTTCAATAACGACGGTGATCTTGAGATAGACGAAGTCTGCTTTGATGCCGACGCCGACGGGGTAATCGATGCCCTGGACAACTGTCCGGAGACGCCGAACGCCGACCAGGCTGACCTGGACGACGACTACTTGGGTGATGCCTGCCAGCGGCCCACGCTTGTGGGCATGTCGGTTGTTCCGTCCGGAGGCGGCTACCAGATCAGCTGGACGCCGAGCACGATGAATGACGTGATCGGATTCAACGTCTACAGGCAATCCTACAGCAACGATACCCCGGTCTATGTTCAGGGCATTGCATACCCTACGACGAGCGGCACATCATGGCCAGACGACCCGGCGCCGGGCGATACGTATCGGTACATTGTTCGTCCTGTAAATCTGTTCGGCGCGGAGACGGACGAATTGTACTTCGATATCTCCCCTGAGCCGGACAGCGACGGGGACGGCGATGCGAACAGCTTCGATAACTGCGCGAACACCAGCAACAGCAACCAAGCCGACCTAGACGGCGATGGCGCCGGCGACCTGTGTGACGACGAGCTCGACGGCGACGGCTGCTCGAACGTCAAGGAGCAGCAGACGGGCTCGGGCAGCGAGCTGACGGGCGGGCGGCGCAACTACCTGAACCCGAACGACTACTTTAACCCAAGTCGCGACGGCGTGAACCGCGTGGACGACATCCTGCTGGTGGTACAGGCGTACTTCGACGACGACTCGGATGGGAACCCAGGGCTGCCGCCGTACGCGCCTGGCTACAACCCGGACTTTGACCGGACGTACGTTGGCCCATTGGCATGGAACCTAGGCCCGCCGAACGGGCTGCAGCGGGTCGACGACATCTTGAACGCGGTGAAGCAGTACTTCCACGACTGTAGTTAGCTCGGCAAGATAGTCAGCGAGTGAACCGTAGGGGCGCGAACGGGCGGGGGCAGAGCGACCGCAGGCCGCGCCTACGTGGGACGCCTGCGGTGACAAGGCGGATGAAGGGGAGAGCGGCTCGATGGGAGGGAGCCTATCGAGCCGCTCTGTTAGCCACCCCGCCGGGGTGTGCTTACAGGTACTACCTTACACGGCCCAGGTTAACGCCAGCTTAACCGAGGGTTAAGGTCTTGGCTGCGGCCAAGATCGGTCTGGACTGCGTGAGTTCTCGGACAGCCCGCGGGCTGGTTAGTACGTGCTGGATGCGGCCCGGCGAGGCAGCCGCCGGATGCGGCCCGGTGAGGTTCCTCACCGGGTGCGGTCCGAGAAGGTTCCTCGCCCTCCACCCACCCCCGTGACGCTGACTCACACGAGGTTTATCGTGTGCCCCGCTCCTTCGCTGCGCTCGAGGACAGGCTCCGCGTGGCTCGGAATGACAAAAGCGTACGTTCTCGGACAACCCGCGGGTTGGCTAGTAGGTCCCGAAGTCGCCTTCGGCCGTCCGCAGGTGCGTGACGTCGTTGAGCGTGCTGAGCACACGACGCTCGTCCCCGGCGAGGACGGTGCTGATCGAGGTGTGAGCGGGCCGGAACATCATATCGAGCGGGGAACGCACGACGTGGCTGACGTAGGCGTTGATCACGCCTCCGTGGCAGACGATCGCGATGCGGCCGGTGGTGTGGGTGGCGATGACAGACTCGATGGCGTTGATGGTGCGCTTGCGGAAGTCGTAGCTCGACTCGGAGGACGGGTAGACGTCCCAGCTCCGCTCGTGGAGCATCCGGTGGCGGACAGCCTTGAGCAGGGGAATGCCGAAGAAGTCGCGCAGCTTCTGATCGGCCGGCACGTCGCGGAAGAGCTCGATCTCGCGCAGGTCGTCGATGACCGTCACGTCGAGCTGGTGGTGCGATGCGATGGCCTCCGCGGTCTGGCGCGCGCGCCGGAGCGGGCTGGAGACGATGGCGTCGATGTGCGTGGCAGAAAGCCCGATGCCGGCGAGACGCGCCTGCTGTTCGCCCTGCTGGCTGAGCGGTGGGTCTAGCAGCTCTCCAACGGCGCCCTCGGGATCGATGTCTTGCTGGGCGTGCCGGATAAGGAGCAACTCGGCGACTTCTTCGGCGTCGGTGAGGAACGCGCGGTCAAAGACGGAAGGCTGGCGGGCGGTGTTTGTCATGTTTGGCTCCTAACTGGTTTGGGCGAGCGCCGCTCGCCCCTACGGCGTCGCCTGCGGCAACAGGGCGGACGCCCTCACCCCGACCGGGCTGGGCGCATTGCCATGCGCCCCTACGGCG
>JBKKBW010000051.1:0-11829 GCA_046713635.1 Dehalococcoidia bacterium | reverse complement strand
GCTTGATGCAGTAGGCAATCACGCTTGGAGCAAGGCGTTCCCGGGACTGGGCAACGCAACAAGTGTCGATGTCGATGCAGCTGGCAATCCGCTGATCGCAGGCTACTTCGTGGGCTCGGTTGACTTTGGCGGGGGTGCACTGATGAGCAGCGGCGGTACAGACGTATTCGTCGCGAAGTTTGACACCGCCGGAAATCACTTGTGGAGCAAACGCTTCGGCGATGCCGACGATCAAATCATAACTCGGGCATCGGTCGACTCAATTGGTAACGTGTTCGTGACGGGATACTACCAGGGCTCCTTCAACTTTGGCGGTGGAGCGCTAACCAGCGCAGGTCAGCGTGATATTTTTCTCGCTAAGTTTGGCCCACCAGGTAACCATCTGTGGAGCAAGCGCTTCGGGGATTCGGATTACCAGCACGGCGACGGCATCGCCGTTGATAGCGCGGGCAACGTCATGATTACAGGGGACTTCCGTGGCTCAGTGGACTTTGGCGGCGATCAACTAACGAGTCAGTCCGATAACCACATCTTCTATGCTGAGTTCGATCCAATTGGTACACACATTGCGAGTGGAGACTTCGGTCGTGGAGTTGGCGTTGGGATCGCGGCGGACGCTCTAGGTGACGTACTGCTTGGCGGAGCCTTTGCGGACACCGCGGACTTTGGCGGTGGGCCTCTTACTGGCGGTCCTGATACCTACTTGGCGAAACTCGAAGGGGCAGACAATATTCCTCCGGCACCAGCTCCCACCGCCACTCGAACTCCGACCCCTACCCCACCCTCCGTCGGCGGCCTCGCGCTCGATCCGCAGAGCGGGCACTCGACTCATTGGCTCGCTTGGCTCCCCTGGCTCGCCGCGCTCCCGTTCGCCACGCTCGTCGTAGGCGCGGCTGGGTTCGCATACCGTCGCGTTCGTTGATCCGCTGCAGGAGTGTCATCGGCGGCTTGGAGTTCTCGCGGCTCGCGTGTATCCTGGCACCGTGGAATCTGGACCGGCACGCGGATCGACCAGGTTGGTAGTCCGGGCGTCACTCTCGCGGCATCTGGTGAAACAATCAAGACGCTAGATTCGGGAACGGCGAAAAAGACCCCGATTCTGCCAAACAATCAAGTTGAAGGGTTCGCCGATCGCTCCGGTGCCTCTGCTAGACTGGGCGTGAAGCTGAACGGCTGAGCAAGGCGACCGCAGAATCGTAGATTCTGCCCCGGTGCTGGGTGCACCGGGCAGCGACCCGCAGCGTTGCCGCTATCTGAGGAGGATCCCACGATGCTGGATGTGCAGGCCAAGCTAGCCCTGGAATCGGCTGACGCCGAGATCTATGACCTGATCCGCGAAGAAGAGCGCTACCAGGCCGAGACGGTGCGGCTGATCCCGTCCGAGAACTACGTCTCGCAGGCGGTGATGGAGGCGACGGGCTCCGTCCTGACGAACAAATACTCGGAGGGCTACCCGGGCAAGCGCTACTACGAGGGCCAGCGCTACATCGACCAGCTGGAGACGCTGGTGCAAGACCGCGCGAAGCAGCTGTTCGGCGCGGACCACGCGAACGTGCAACCGTACAGCGGGTCGCCGGCGAACGCGGAGGTCTACTACGCGCTGCTGCAGCCGGGCGACAAGATCATGGGCCTGGCGCTGCCGCACGGCGGCCACCTGACGCACGGCTGGAACGTCAACTTCTCGGGGCGCTTCTATACGCCGGTGCAGTACGCCGTCGATCCGGTGACGCACCGCATCGATTACGACGAAGTGCGCAAGCTGGCGAAAGCCGAACGGCCGAAGATCGTCGTCGCGGGCGGCACGGCGTACCCGCGCGAGTGGGACTTCGCGACGCTGGGCGAGATCGCGCGAGAAGTCGACGCGTACTTCCTCGCCGACGTGTCGCACGTGGCCGGGCTGATCGTCGCGGGCGTGCACCAAGACCCGGTGCCGCACGCCGACGCCGTCATGACCACGACACACAAGACGCTGCGCGGGCCACGCGGGGCGATGATCCTCTGCAAGGAAGAGCACGCGGCGGCGATCGATCGCGCAGTGTTCCCGGCGAACCAGGGCGGGCCGCACAATCACACGACGGCAGCGATCGGCGTGGCGCTCAAGGAGGCCGCGACGGAGGAGTTCCGCGAGTACGGGCGGCAGACGGTGCGCAACGCGAAAGCGCTCGCGAGCGAGCTGCTGGAGCGCGGGTTTTCGCTCGTGTCCGGCGGCACCGACAATCACCTCGTGCTGATCGACTTGACGAGCAAGGGCGTCTTCGGCAAGAAGGCCGCACAGGCGCTCGACCGCGCAGGCATCGTGACGAACTACAACGCGATCCCGTACGACACGCGCAAGCCGTTCAGCCCGAGCGGCCTGCGCATCGGGACGCCGGCCGTGACATCGCGCGGGATGGGCGAGGACGAGATGCGCCAGATCGCGGCCTGGATGGACGAAGTCGTCGCGGCGCCGGCGGACGAAGCGCTGTCCGAACGCGTCCGTAACGAAGTGCGGGAGGTCTGCGAGAGCTTCCCTGCGCCCGGCCTGCCTGTGCGGTAATAGAGGAGATCGGTTGTATGCCTTTCATCTTGACGCGCATCAACGTGGGCGACTACGACACCTGGAAGCCCATGTTCGATGATGACGCCCCGGGCGCCAGGCGGGACGCGAAGGGCTATCGCATCTTCCGGAACGCGGACAAGCCAGGTGAGGTATTCGTGCTAGTGGAGTTCGCCTCGCCTGAGGACGCCAAGGCCGGCCGCGAAAGGCTAGTGGCCTCAGGCGTACTGGACCGCTTCGCGGACAAGGACGAGCCAAGGCTCGTTGAGCAAGCTGACGCAGTTGGGTACTAGAGCCCCAGCCCGTTCGCCAGTTGACGTTCCGAATCTGGCCCGCGTATACTGAGGCGCCGGTTTCTCAGGCGCTAGCCAGCCCGGCAGCCCCAGCCGAACGAGCGGAGCCGGGTTGTTTTGTTTTCATCTGAACCCAGGTCATGTGCCTGGGCTACCATTAGGCATCGGGCCATAGACCCGGCCTACGGATGGAGGAACTCTTGCGACGATACGAACTTGTCGCCATCATCACGCCCCAGGTAGCGGACGACGAGCTGCCAGACGCCATCGACAGGCTGTTGAAGAAGCCGATCGAGAGTCAGGGCGGCGTTTGTGACGACGTGAACGTCTGGGGCCGGCGCCGGTTGGCCTATCCGATCAGGCGCAACACAGAAGGCAACTACGTCCTGACGAACATCCAACTGGACCCAGCCAGGATCAATGAGCTGGAGCAGGGACTGCTCATCTCCGAAGAGGTGCTCCGGCACCTACTCGTTCGACTTGACGACGAATAGGACGTTCGTGCGGGGGCACTTGGCTCGGCGAAGGGAGTTGCTGGTATGGCTGGACTGAACAAAGTAATGATCATCGGGAATCTTGGGACGGATCCCGAGATGCGCTACACGGCAAATGGGAAGGCTGTAACCACGTTTAGCATCGCGTGCAACCGGAACTTCTCGGGCGCTGACGGCGAGCGGCGCGAGGAGACGGAATGGTTCAGCATCGTCACGTGGGAAAAGCTGGCGGAAACGTGCAGCCAGTTTCTGCAGAAGGGCCGGCGCGCGTACGTAGAAGGGCGGCTGCACACGCGATCGTGGGATGGGCCGGACGGCAACAAGCGCTATCGGACCGAAGTAATAGCGAACACGGTGCTGTTCCTCGATCGGGCGCAAGCTGCGCCGATGTCAGAGGACCCTGGTGGAGAAGCTCCACCAGATGACTATCAGCCGCCGGAATAGGTAGAGGTGAACACGTGACAACAGACGAGAACGAGCAAGAGGGTACTGCGGCTCCCGATGCGGCTCCGCCGCCAGCGCCGGAACCTGTTGCTGAAACACCGATGGCGAGCGACGCCGAGCCGGCTGCTGACGCAGCAATAGAAAGCGATGCTGAGCTGATTACAGAAGCGCCGGTAGCCGAGAGTGAGCCGACTGTCGAAGTCGCCTCCGCAAGTGCACCGGTAGGCGACCGTCCACCAAGCGACCGCCCGCCGGCCGATCGTTCCTTCAGCGACCGGTCGCCGAGACGAGACGCCCCCGACAGCGACGAACGTCCGCGTCGCCGGCACTTCGGGCGCCGCCGTGTCTGCATGTTCTGTGCTGACAAGGTAAAATCGATCGACTACAAGGACGCGATGCGGCTGCGCCGGTTCCTCTCTGATCGCGCACGCGTCGAGCCGCGCCGCAAGACGGGCACGTGCGCGAAGCACCAGCGCTGGTTGGCAACGGCACTCAAGCGAGCGCGGCACCTGGCTATGCTGCCTTACACACCGGAACACATCCGCCTGTCGGGGGTGACCACTGGCCGGCAAAGATAGCTGTCTGGCAGGGTTTAGCCCGGTGATACCCAGGGTCATGTTTTCCTCCCGCACTGCGAGCAGTCCATATGGCTAAATCCAAGGCCATCGCCCAGCCCCAGGTTCGGCATCGCCGGAAGCCGGCGGACGCTGAGCGCACGACTCGCCTTCTCATCATCGGTGGCGTAATAGCTATGGTCGTGTTCGCTGTCGGTCTGATTGCCTTTGGCTGGTACCAGACACAGATCAAGCCGCTCGGCAAGACAGTGTTGGAAGTTGGGACGATAAAGTTCAGCCTGGGGCACCTGGAACGGCGAATGGAGCTGATGAATAGCGAAAGCTCATTCTACCAGGGGCAGAACGTCTTCTTGCTGGCGGACGATACGATGGAGCAGCTCAAGACGGAGGCGCTCATTCTGCAGGGGGCGAGCGAGCTCAACCTCTCGATCACGGACGAGGAGTTCGCGACGGAGATCAAAGACCTCGGCGGCGTTTCGGAAGATGCTGAAGCGGATGTCTACGCGGCAGCATTCAAAACCCAGGTCGACGAAAGTGGGCTGAAGGAGAGCGAGTTCAGCCAGATGATCAAGGCCGATCTTCTGGAGAAGGACATTTTCGATTACTTCAAGTTCGTCGTGCCAGGCAGCGAGGCTCAGGTGAAAGCCGATTACATCGTTGTTGATACGGACGCGAAAGCCGAAGAAGCGGTGACGCGCATTCGGGCGGGAGAAGATTTCACGGCTGTGGGCGAAGATATCGAGGACGCGCAGCCGGGAACGCTCGACTGGACGCCCCGTGGCGGTTCCGTTTTCTTGCCAGAGGAGGTAGAAAGCTACCTCTTCGATGAGGCGGAGATCAATGCCGTCGGCGACCCGATCACAGTGGGCGGCGGCATCTATGTTGTCCGGGTCACCGGGAGGGAACCGAACAGGGTGCTGGACGATCGGGGGCGCGAAATTGCTGCGCAGCGCGATTTCCGCGCTTGGGTAGATGGGCTCGACATCGTCACTGAGGAGCGCTTATCGGAAGATGACGAGAACAAAGCACTGACAGACATCTTCTAACGTCGCACGCAGGGAGCGCGCGTTATGGTGAAAGAACAAGTCTCAGAGAGCACCAATGGCATTAGCTGGGTGCAAGACCAGCTGTACCAGATCAAGGCCTCCGTCGGCGCACTCGAGCAGCAATACAACCACATGCTCGCTATGATCACGCAGCTCAGCGACAGCATGCGTAGCGTGGAGGCGACCCTTCGAGAGACGCAGGGCGTCGTTCAGGCGTCCGAGCGCATACAGGAAGAAGTTAACCACACTGTCGGCATCGTTGTGCATCTGCAAGACCAGCAAGCGGAAGCGAGCGAACGCATGGACCTGCTCACGCGGCGCGAGCAGACCGACGAGACGCATGATGCAGAGCAGTGGACTGAGGTGGCGCGCAAAGTGGACATTGTCGAACGGCAGGTGGCGCAGTGGCATGACCGGCAAGCCGGGGTCGATGAAGTTGGCCGCCGCTTCCAGGAAGGGCTATCGCTGATCAATCAGCGAATCCAGGACATCGATCGGCGGCTGGAAGGCACAGAGACGCGCTCCGGCCGCGCTCTGGAGGGTGCGAACCGGGCGGAGCACACGCTGACCCAAGTCGATGCGTCGATTCTGGCCGTCCAGCGAGACAACGAGAACTTCAACGAGCGGCTGCGCGTGACATCGGAGGTCGCGCATCGGCTTGAGAACACAATGGGCCAACATCTGCAGGAGCTTCAGCGACTGGAGTTGCTCGCCGAACGGATCGAGCTGCACCGCGCTGAGCGCCAGCGTTTGGAGGACCGCGCGCTGCACTTGGAAGAGGAGCTACGAGATCTGCGTCAGCAGGCGGAGACGGAGGAGCAGCATCGAGGCCGCATGGTGACGCAGCAAAGCGCCCTTGGTTCGCGGCTGGATGCGCTGCAGGAGCAGCTCGCGCATGAGAAGTCGAAGATACTGGAGCAGCTTCGCAAAATGACGACTTCGCAAGAGCGTACAAAGCGGCGTCAGGTGCAGGAGCTGGAGCGCGAGCTGCGCGAGATGCGCCAGTACGTGGCCGCGTTGAGCGATGAGCAGCAGGGCCTCACGGACCAACCCACGGCGGAACCGTGACCTCTCGCCCCTCTGATGCCGCCCCGCCGGGCCGCCTAGGGGTCCTTCGCCGCTACCAGAACCTCCTCCCTGTCACTGACGAAACACCCATGATCACCATCGGCGAAGGGGACACCCCTCTGGTTCGCTCAGTCCAGATCGAGAAGGATGTTGGATGCGAGTCGCTCTACTTCAAGCTTGAGATGTGCAATCCAAGCGGTTCGTTCAAGGACAGGGGCATGGTTGTTGCAGTAGCGAAGGCGGTCGAGCGCGGCGAACAAGCTGTCCTGTGTGCTTCGACGGGCAACACGAGCGCCTCGGCTGCGGCCTATGCGGCGCACTGCGGGCTGCGATCATTCGTTATTGTTCCGCACGGGCGGATCGCAGGTGGGAAACTAGCGCAGACCGTCGCCCACGGTGCGCGGCTTATCGCGATCGAGGGCGGCTTCGACGACGCGCTTGGCCTGGCACGCGAGATCTGCGACAAGCATCCGATTGCGCTTGTGAACTCCGTCAACCCCGAACGTATCGAAGGCCAGAAGACGGCGGCGTTCGAAATCATCGATGAGCTCGGCGATGCGCCGGACGTGCTCTGCCTGCCCGTGGGCAATGCGGGTAACATTACTGCTTACTGGCGCGGCTTTGTTGAGTACTACCAGCTGGAAAACTGTTCCCGGAAGCCGTTCATGCGTGGTTTCCAAGCAGCGGGTGCCGCGCCGCTGGTCGAAGGACATCCTGTTGTGGAGCCGGAGACGGTCGCGTCCGCCATACGTATCGGAAATCCGGCGAGCTGGCAGGGTGCGATCCTAGCGCGTGACGAATCCGGTGGCGGTATCGACGCCGTAACCGACGAAGAGATACTCTCTGCGTACCGCCGGATGGCGCAGGAGGAGGGCATCTTCTGCGAACCGGCGTCGGCAGCCAGCGTGGCGGGGGCGCTTAAGCTCGCGCGCGACGGCGTCGATCTCGCAGGCAAGGCCGTGGTCTGCGTCATCACCGGAACAGGGTTGAAGGATCCGGAGCGGGCGATGAGCGAGTTCTCGCCCGACTTGAAATCGGTGCCTGCGGAAGTTTCGGCGGTCGAGCGCGAAATGGGACTGTCGTAGCGAGCACATGGGCATCGACGAGAACAAAGCCATCGTCCACCGGCTAGTCAACGAGTTCCTTAACAAACACGACGTCTCTGTGGCGGATGAGATCTTTGCGGACGGCATGATCGATCACCAGGGCGCAGTCACGGCGACGGGGCGCGAGAACGTTAAGCAGTTCGTCGGCGGACTATTCGAGGCGTTCCCGGACCTCCGGTGCGAGATCGCCCACTTGATCGCGGAAGACGACAAGGTCTGTGTGAACGTCATCGGCCGCGGTACGCACCGTGGCGAGTTCCGCGGCATCGCGCCAACAGGCCGCTCCGTAACGATCCTCGGGACGAGCATCATGCGCATTGCGGAAGGCAAGATCGCCGAGCGCTGGAATGTCACCGACATGGCGGGACTCATGCAGCAGCTCGAACCGTCGGCGGCGGAGGATTGAGATGACGGACGAAGCGCAAGACTGGGAACGGCCTGTTGTTTTCTTCGAGATCCGCGCAAAGGACGCCAAAGCGATGCGTGCCTTCTATCGCGAGATGTTCAACTGGAAGATTGAAGAGAACGACTTCTTCGCGCGCATTCCACCCGGCGTAGGCCCGCCGGTCGAAGGTGTCGGTGGCGGGATCGTGCCGAACGCGGTGTCTCCGGGTGTGAGCATCTTCGTGCAGGTGCGCGATCTGCAGGCGTCGATCGCCAAGGCAGAGCAGCTCGGCGGCAAGAAGACAGCGGACCCGTTCGACGTGCCGGGCCAGCCGACGTTCGCGCAGATTGCGGACCCCGAGGGGAACCTGGTGGGGCTGATACAGCAGTAGCCGAGAGCGGCTATGTTGCTACGGACGTCTTCGCGATCGCCTCGGCTTGCTGTAGCACGCTCCGCGCCCGCTCGGCGACCGGGCGGTCGATCATACGGCCATCGAGCTGCACCGCACCGAGGCCCTTCGCCTGAGCGCCGTCCCATGCTTCAAGGACGCCGCGCGCCTGCGCCACATCGGCTTCGGTAGGAGAGAACACGCCGTTGACTGGCTCGATGTGGGTCGGATGGATGACGTACTTGCCGGAGAAGCCAACGGCGCGCGCCCGTGAGGCGTCTGCGACCAGATCATCGATGCCCGCGATCTCAGGCCACGGTGTATCGAGGGCGTAGAGGTTAGCAGCGCGTGCGCATGTCGCGATGACGCCGCGAGCGTGGTCGAGCTCGCGGCCATCGCGAGAGTGCTGGACGCCCATGTCGAAGGTAAAGTCTTCTGCGCCGAGCATGAGCGCGACGAGGCGAGTCGATGCGTGGCTAATCGCCTCGCAGCGTAAGAGCGCCTGCGCGGACTCGATGGCGACGACAAGCTCGATTGTGCCGGGCTTGATCTGGTGCGAGAGCTCCTGTTCGCGTAGCAGCACGTCAACGTCGCGGACGTCTTGCGGCGACTGCGTCTTCGCGAGCAGCACGCTCGCTAGGCCCGCCTGCGCGACGGCAGCGAGGTCGAGCTTCGTCTCTTCGCTCTGGATGCTGTTCAGCCGCACTCCCACCGTTCGGCCTGCCTGTGAGAGCTTCGCGATCGCGGCCGCAACTAGCTCTCGAGCGCGCGGCTTCTCGTCAGGCAGGACAGACTCCTCGAGATCGAGGCAGAACACGTCGGCGGGGTACCGGCCCGCCTTATCGAGTAGCTCCTCGCGGCTGCCGGGCACGAAGAGGAGCGAACGGTGGAGGATCACAGCTCGCACTCGCCGGCGACATCGCGTCCCGCTTCGACGTCGGCGATGAAGCGCGCGATCTGCGGCGCCCAGATGTCGCTTCGCCAGCGGTCGACGCTATGGCCGGACTTCCGCGCGAGCACGTAGCGCGAGCCTTCGATCAACCTGTGGTCGCGCTCGCCGCAGGGAAGGAAGTCGTCCCACTCGCCCTGTATGACCATGACAGGCATATGCAGCTCGCGGATATGCGCCGTGTTGTCGGGCCGCGTGCGTATCGCGCGCGCCGAACCGATGAACCCCGGCACGCTCATCCTGGTGTAGCTGTAACGATCGCGCGTCTCACGAATGTCGAGCGGCTCCGGGAATTCGAAGTAGTGCGGATCGTTGTCGCGGCCGTGCTTAATCACGCGCTCGGCCAGCGAGGCGAGACCTTCCTTGGGAGCGAGCGCCTCCATGATTTCGAGGTTGCGCTGCATGTTTCGTTCCCACTCGCCGCCCGGCCCTTCGTCGACGCCGTTGCCCGCCGTGCTGTCTGAGATCACGAGGGAGCGCGTGCGCTCCGGGTAATCGCAGGCGAACTGGGCCGCGATCATGCCGCCCTGCGATACGCCGACGACGTGCGCCTTGTCGATCTCGAGGTAATCCATCAGCGCGCGCAGGTCGGCGGCGTACTGGGGCATTGTGTAGGAGTCGCGGTCTTCGGGAACGCTCGTGCGCCCCTGGCCGCGCACGTCGTAGAGGAGGAAGCGGCCGATGTGCCGCAGCTCATAGAGGCTAGTTGGCCACTGGTCGCTCGCGCCGCGCCAGCCGTGGTTCATCGCGATCGTCGGCCCGGAGCCGAGCGAGTAGTCGTACCAGATATCGATACCGTTGGCGTGGATGGTGGGCATGGCGGTGCTCCTATGGGACGCGGTGTTTGCTGGGCGAGAGCACCCGCGCGTGCGTCGAATCGGTCAGGCTCTGGCGCTTGCGGACGGCCTGGCCAGCGCGCTTCCACAGCTCGGCGTCGACGCCATCGGGTGCGGGCTGGGTCCATGTCCGGGTGCGCTCCCAGTGCGCCAGGTCATCGTAGCGCGTCAGCAAGACGACTTCGTTGCCCTCGCCGATGATCGTCTGCCAGAGACCGATAATCTGCGCGCCGGCCGCTTCCATCGCGAGCCAGATGTCGTCACTAGAGAGCTTCTCGAACTCCGGCCAGGAGCCCGGCTCGATTTGCCACGTGCGAAGGACGTAGATCATCCGATTCCTTTTTAGGACACAGATGAACACTGATTAGGCTTGATTGGCACAGACTTCATTAGGAGAAAGAATTCGGAAGCTATCTCTTGTATCCTCATCATACTGTGCCAATCTGTGTCTAGATGGTCGCTGATTCTTCCACGGGATTGCCGGCATCAACGTCGCTGAGGAAGCTCATGACAGTGCTGGTGAACTTTTCGGGCTGCCAGATGTTGGTGCCGTGCCACGACTGGTTGATCTGCACAAAGCGGGCAGCGGGGATGCGGCGTTTCATCTCGATGCTGGCGTCGCGGAAGAAGTCGGTGTCGCCCGTGACGATGAGCGTGGGCGCGCTGATCTCGTGCAGCCGCTCAAGGACGCCCTCGGCGTCGCCGGCGGCACGGCTGATGCCGAGGAAGCCGTCGGGCGTAAGCTGCTGCTGATGCTTGAGGAAGTCGATGACGGCGGAAGGCACATCGGTGCGACTCTTCACGCCAGCAGACCCGCCGCCCTGCGTGTAGAGGCCGCGCATTATCGCGGCGACGCCCTGGCTGCGCACGAGGGGCTCCATCGCCGCTCGATTGGCTGACCACTGACCCTGCATGCCCATGCCCGGCGACGTATCGAAGAGCATGAGCGCGCGGGTCAAGCGCGGGTACGTGAGAGCGAAACGCATGGCGATCATTCCACCGAGCGATAGCCCGCCGATGTACGCGTCTTCGATGCCCAGGTGGGCCATGAGCGACTTCTGGTCGTCGACGAGCTGGTCCATCGTGTAGCCTGTATCGTCGACTGGTGGCGAGTCGCTCTCCCCGTGGCCGCGCGCGTCGTAGACGACGACGCGATAACGTTCCATGAACGGGCCGATCTGGCCGTCCCAGCTCTCCTTCGTAGCGGCAAGGCCGTGCGCGAGGATGATTGGATAGCCCGAGCCGTAGTCTTCGTAAGCGATGTCGATGCCGTTGAGGTGTGCCTTGGGCATGTCGCCGAATTATACGACTTGGCGCAGGAGGCCGTCCTCGACCTGGTAGACGAAGCCGTGAACATTGATTCCGTCCGGCAGGAGCTGGCTGGACTCAATCGTCTCTACCTGCGCTTGGACGTGCTCCTCCAGGTCATCGAAGGCTTGGAAGTCGATCCCGTCAGCGTGCGTGCGTGCGCGCAGATCGTCCTGGTCGGCGCCCTCGAGCGCACACTTCGTATGGCCGATGACGAAGAGGTGCTGCGTGCCCATCAGCCGCGTCGAGAGCACGAGCGAACGCAGGACATCGTCGGTGACGACGGCACCCGCGTTTCGCAGGATGTGCGCGTCACCGAGATCGAGGTCGAGGAAATCTTCGGGCGTGAGCCGTGCATCCATGCACGTCAGGACGATCAGTTCCTTCGCAGGATGCGACGC
>JBKKBW010000050.1:0-6547 GCA_046713635.1 Dehalococcoidia bacterium | reverse complement strand
GCGAGGACAACGGCGACGCGCACCTGAAGCGCACGCTGATCGGCCACCAGGCCATGTTGCCAGTGACCGATGGTAAGCTGGACCTGGGACCGTGGGAGCAAGTTTTCTACGCGGAGTTCGACGGGCGGCGGCGCAAGCGCGTCGTTGTCAAGGTGTTGGGGGAATAGCTATCAGCTATCGGCGGTCAGCTATCAGCCTGGCAGTTCTGCTGCTACTCGCGGTTGCGGGATTCATGCTCTTTGGCGCTCAGCCGGCGGCTGGTGCGAGCGCACAAGCCATCATCGCGACGTTCGATGTGGCAGGCGAGGAGTTTCGCGTGCGCATCGAAAACGAGGCGACGATCGATCAGATCCGGGCGCTTGAACGCGGCGAGAGCAACGCCACGATACCGAACGGCAGAGTCCTGCGCGGCTCCGAGGGCAACGAGCCGTGGAGCTGGCACCTGGACCCGGTCGATATCGAGATGGCTGAGGCGACGATCGAGCTGTGCGACGGCACACCGTCGCTGGTGGAGGCCGACATCGACTACTGGGTGGACACTGTCGGGCGCTTCTGTCCGTGGGGCGCCGAGCTTATCAGCGTCGAAGATGACAAAGACTACCTGGGCATCTGCATCGATCCGCCGGGCACGTTCGATCCGAGGCAGATCGGCGGCAGTTGCGTGAACGTCAAGCAGAACCAAGATTCCGTCCGGGTTGTCGGGCGCGCGCTGTTTGGTTCCAACTACCTTACCTACGGCCGTACCGTCGAAGCGCGAGTGAATGGAACTACGTGCGGATCAACGACGATTCCTGGCACGGACGGGACATTCATGCTGACGATCGAAGGCGCCGGTCTACGGAAGGGCTGCGCGACGCCCGGCCAGACCGTCAGCTTCTACCTTTACGGCGAACAGGCAGCGGAAACGATGACGTGGCCGTCCAAGCCCGAGGTAGGGCCGGTAGCGCTCTCCTTGACGCGCGTCAATCACGAGGCCTGGTACTGGTTCGAACGCATCTCCACCCCGCGGCCGAACATAGGGATAGAGGTAGAGGCCTACGTAGGCGGCACACTCTGCGCCCAGACAACGGTTGGCGGCGAGAACGAGGCGATCGGCTACTTCATTCCCGAGGGCATCCGTGGCTTCTCACAGCTCATCGTGCAGCCGGCAAGCATGCAGCCGGGTTGCGGCACAAACGGCGGGCTGGTGGAGTTCCGCGTCGGCGGCATCCGCGCTGAGACGGCCGTGCAGTGGCGGCCCGGCGTCCAGCGGCTCAACTTGCTAGTGCAGGGCGATGCGAACTGCGACTTCCTGGTCGATTCTCGTGACGCGCTGCTCGCTCTGCAGGTCACCGCCGCGCTGATCTCGTCCGTACCGTGTCACGGCGATGCAGACCGCGACGGCGATGTCGATGTGTTCGACGCGCGGCACATCCTGGAGTTCGCTGCGGGGATTACGCCCGAGTTACCGTTGTAGGGCCTAGGGCGTAGCTGACGCCGCGCCGCTAGAGCCCCTTCCCTACTTCTTTGACTGACCACCAACGGGCGTGAACGTGTCTTTGAAGCGCCAGTCTTCGAGCTGGAGCAACACGTTGTACGTACCGAAGCGCTTCTCGTCGTACTCGACGGTGTCGAGCGCATCGACGGGGTCGTTCGCCGGGTCGTCGAAGACGTGGCGTAGTGCGTAGCCGGTAGTGCGTTCGGCGGGCGTGCGACCCACCTCGCGGATGATCTCCCGGAACTGGGCCGGGCGCACGAGCTGCCCGTGCGATGCGCCGGCCGCGGTTGATATGCTTTCGTTGATCAACGTGCCACCCAGGTCGTTCGCGCCGGCGTTGAGCAGCATCTGCCCGAAACGCAGCCCTTCCTTCACCCACGAGACCTGTAGGTTCTTGATGTAGCGTCCGAGGAAGAGCCGCGAGACGGCGTACATCTTGAAGATCTCCGCGCCGCCTGCGCTTGAGCGGATGCCTTCGACGAGGTTCTTCTGGTACATGGGCGCCTCGCTGTGCACGAAGCTGAGCGGCACAAACTCGGTGATGCCGCCCGTGCGCTTCTGGATGTCGCGAAGAAGAGCGAGGTGGCGAGCCTTGTGCTCCGATGTCTCGATGTGGCCGTACATGATCGTCGATGTCGTTGGCACGCCGGCCTCGTGCGCCGACGTGATCACCTCGACCCACTGGTCGACGGTAATGCGGCCGGGCGAGATGACGTCGCGGACTTCCTGGACAAGTATCTCGGCCGACGTGCCCGGCAGACTACCGACGCCCGCGTCCTTCAATCGACGGACGAACTCCGGGATCGAGCACTGCGAGCGAACGGAGCCATAGAGCACCTCCTCCGGCGAGAAGCCATGGATGTGCAGGTCAGGCATCTCAGCCTTGAGCTCGCGACAGAGGCGCTCGTACAGATCGCCCTCCATCTTGGGCGGCAGGCCGGCCTGGACGCAGACTTCGGTCGCGCCCAGGTCCCACGCTTCCTTGGCGCGACGCACGATCTCTTCCGTTGGAAGGAGATAGCCCTCCTCCATGCGATGATCGCGGCTAAAGGCGCAGAAACCGCAGCGCTTGATGCAGACGTTGGTGAAGTTGATGTTGCGATTGACGACGTACGTGACCGTGTCGCCGACCTGCTCTCGCCGCAGATAGTCGGCGGCGAGGACGAGCGCCTGCATGTCCGCGCCCGTGCACTCGAAGAGCGCAACGGTGTCTTTGATCGAGAGGTCCTCGCCTGATAGCGCGGCATCGATCGCGCGCGCCACTATGGGTGAGAGGTTGCCGAGGAGGGGCCCGAGTCGAAGCTGAGGGATGAATCCCTCAGCTGCGGACGGCGTGTCGTTCTGCGTCTCGCTTCTCGGCAGCGGCGTCATCGCGTCTCCTCCCGGCGAACGAATCCTGTTTCGTCCGTCCAGCGCTCGATCAGTGAGCGACAGCCATCGCGGACGAACCGCTCTGTGGTGGCGTACTCCGGATAGATCGCCAGGCGTTCGCGCATCTCGAAGCCAGCTTCTTCGGTGACTTCGCGCAGCTCTTCGATCTTCGGCCAGGGCGCTTCCGGACTGATGTGATCGATCGTCAGCGGCGAGACGCCACCCCAGTCGTTGATGCCCGCAAGCAGATAGATACCGTATGCGTCCGGCGTCAGGTTGGGCGGCGCCTGGATGTTCATCCCCGGCCCCAAGATGAGCCGAGCGGCGGCGATTGTGCGCAGCATCTCGAGCGCGCTCGGCTCGTCGCGGTGGCGCATCGGGATGTCTTCTTTGACACGAAAGTTCTGGACGATGACCTCCTGTATGTTCCCGTAGTCCTGCTGGACATCGCGGATAGCGAAGAGCGAGTCGATGCGCTCCTCCCACGTCTCGCCGATACCGATCAGTACGCCGGTCGTGAACGCGATGCCCATTTCGCCGCAATCACGCATCGTTTGCAGACGGAGCTCCGGGATCTTTCCCGGACAGTTGAAGTGCGCCTCGCCCTTCGCGTGCAGGCGCTCCGATGTCGTCTCCAACATCAGGCCCATCGTGACGTTGCTCTCGCGCAGCGACGCGATCTCATCTCGGGTCATGATGCCGGGGTTGGCATGCGGAAGTAGACCCGTCTCGTTCAGAACGAGCGAGCACATCTCGCGTAGGTAGGAGATGGTTGTTTCGTGACCGAAGCGACGCAGGTCATCCTGGACGAAATCGTAGATCTCCTCCGGCTTCTCGCCCAGTGAGAACAACGCTTCCTTGCAGCCGCGCCGCCGCCCTTCTTCCGCGATCGCGAGCACTTCGTCCGGCGACAGCGTCTTCGCTCTCGTGTCCTTCGGCCCGCGCGCGAAGGTGCAGTAGCCGCACTTCTGGCGGCAAAGGTTCGTCAGCGGAATGAAGACGTTGCGTGAGTACGTAACGATATTGCCCTTGCCTTGATCGCGCACCGCGCTCGCTGCGAGCATGAGCGCCGGCAGCTCCGAGCCACGTGCGCTGATCAGCCGCACGGCCTCACCGGGCGTCAGCGACTCGCCGGTCAGCGCTTTCGAGAGCAGGCCCTCGAACGCGGGATCAAGACGTTGGTGGAGGTAGAACATCGGGCCTCTAATACAAAATGCCGAGCCCACTCACCCGACGGATCGGGAATCGTGGACCCGGCACCAGCTTCAACCGCTGGCAGGTAATCGACACCGGGCCGAACCTGCGCTACCGGATCATAGTAGAGGCGTTCGCGAAGGCTGTCAAGAGCGCGCCGGCGCGGCACTCGATCTGAGCAGCCAGACGCTCACGACGAACGCCCAGATCGGCAGGGCCGCGGCCGGCATGAAGAAGAAGCTGAACAGGAGCGCGAGCGCGGCGACAAAGCCAAGGCCGGCGAGCCAGCCCGGGAAGATGCCTGCGCCGCTCCCGGCGAGTGAGATCGCTGTTATGCAGCCAGCGGCGGCCCACATCGCGAAGACCAACAGCATGAAGCCAAACTGCGTCGCAAGCCGCGACACATCAGGACCGAACTCGTGCCGCTCTTCGTCGAACAGGGCGGCATAGGCGAGGCTCGTAGGAACGGCGCTCAGCGCCGCGGCGGCGGCGAACAGCAGGGCCACGAAGATGAGGCCCGCTCCGAGCGCTGTCAGCGCAAGCGCGCGCCCGCCGGTATCGAGGAGTGCCGCGCACACGTGCGCAAGGAACACGGCGAACGCTAGACCCGCCGCGGCCAGAACATAGGCACCAGCGATGTCGCGGACGCGATTGCTTGTGTCACTGAAGTAAGCGATGAACTGCCGGTCGGGGTCGCCTGCACTGCCGAGCTGCTCCCCGGAAACGAGCACTGCAGCAACGAAGAGCCCGACAAAAGCGAAGCCGGCTGCGGCAGCCCAACGCTGGGATGATTGATTCATGCGGCTTAGCCTTCGATCGTCCTAAACACTAGACGCACGATGAGCCCAATATGATCGGACACCTGCAACAGCCGCCCATCACCAATGTCCGCGGGATCAGCGAAGAAGAGCCGTGCTTCCTTGACCCTTACACTCAACACGCCGATATGGCCCGTAACGAACACGTAGTCAATGCGGTGGTCGGACGTGCGTTCCGCGTTGTCGCCGAGCGGTATCTCCGAGTTTGTGCAGCCGGGATCGCCGGCCTGATTGCACGTCGGGTCGCCTGCCTCTGCCAGCGCGTCAATGAAGCTAGCATCGAGCAGGCGCTGAATCGAGGGGTCGTCCGGCTCGGCGTTCAGATCGCCGGCGAGGACGACAAGTCCGTTGGGGTCGCGCGTCTCATTGATAAACGCGATGACGGCGTCCATCTCAGCGACGGCGGCGTCTTCGCCCGTTTCCAGGACGGCTCCCGTGCCTTCGAGGTGCGCGTTGTAGACGTCGACGGTGCCGTGCTCGGTTTGCAGCGCCAGGTGCTGCACGGAGCGGATCTGGCTTACTGAACGATTCTCAGACTTGGTGATGGGCAGGCGCGTGAAGGTCATCTGGCCCAGGCCGGCTTCACCAATCGGCCCGCCAAGAAAGTTGCCGAAGACCGCCTCGTAGTCCGTGCCGAGCGCGCCGAGGACCGCGGCCCGCGGGTCCGGATAGTTTGGGTCGTCCGGGGTTCCAACGACTTCCTGCAGAAAGAGGACGTCGGGCTTCTCCTCGCCCAAGGCGTCCGCGAACAGCGCGATTCGCTCCGGGAAGCGATCGTTGTTATCGGCCGCGGGATCCTCATCGATCAGGCCGTGCAGGATGTTCTGGTTGATGATCAACAGCTCTTCAACAACCGAGGCGCCACCGCTATCGCCGTTGGAGCAGGCGACAATGAACGCGGCGCCAGCCAGCACCGCGATCGCGGCCAGCAGCGGCAACGGGCGTGTCATGGGCGGAAGTGTAGGATGAGCCGGTTCGCAAAGCAAGGCTCGCCGGACACGACCCAGGAGTCCCTGGTGCTTTCTATCGCTGGAGAGTCGGTGTATCCTTATCGCGCGTGTCGGGGTCCCCTGAGCGGGCCCAGATTGAAGGCTGAACTTTGGCCCGTCCACGGATTTCAGTCGAGTACTGGCGTTGTCTCCGCGAAGGCGAGGGCTTGCTGCTGTTTCTCCTTGTCCAGGGCCACAGCGGCAATCACGTCATTGAAGCGCAGCTGCTTAGAGACGGTTCGCGCGTAGAAGTCACGCTGACAACAAACGCCCGACTTGACGAGACTCCTGCCCACGTTGAGGTGGTCATCAACACCGAAGGCCTTGCGCCCGGCAACTACGACGTCAGTGTCACGTTCGACAGCGAACACGTAGGGACGTTTCCGTGCGAGGTTGGCGACCCCGCGACCGCCTAGCGCAAAGCCGGCCTGCGGCCACCGAAGACGGCCAGCTCGAAGAGCTTGAGATAGCAGTCGACGTCCTGGTAACCGGTCTCCCGCAGCCAGGCGCACTGATCTTCGACCGACGCCAAGATGTTGTCTGCCCTGTCCGGGCGGTAGACGTACTCGTCCGCGACCTTGGCTCGCGATTTGCCGGAGCCGATCGACTGCTGGTATGTGTACAAGCTCTCGATCATGACGTCGTCGAAGACCTCCACCAACCAGGGCGTGGAGGAGCTAACGTGCTCAATGTTGATG
>JBKKBW010000049.1:0-1220 GCA_046713635.1 Dehalococcoidia bacterium | reverse complement strand
AGCGAGCACGGCTTCGATTGTCATGTCGCGGCCTTCAAAGACGTGCAGCCGGTTGGTGAGAACATTGCTGGCGCAAACGAAGAGCTTGACCTTGTCGGATTGGCGGAGCGCTGCAAAGTCGATTTGCTCGCTGAGGATCTCGCGCAACGGGTGGTAGTTGACGGGGTTCATTTGATAAGGCGACAAGACCCGTGACAAAGTATCCATCCAAATCCAGCCCGGCGAGTAATCGAGGCTGCCGGGACTTCTCATCCGATCGAGCCATGACGGCTGCATGACGGAGCGGGTGCCCATTTCGGCCACGGCCTCCCAGAAACGCCGCAGCGCCCGCCGCGCCCCCTCATTGCCGCCCAGCGTCAACCCATAGGCGGTCACGACGGCATTCATCGCGCCTGCGCTGGTGCCGACGATGCCCTCGATGACGATACGCTCGTCCTCGAGCAGTCGGTCGAGAGCCCCCCAAGCGAGGGCGCCGTGCGACCCCCCTCCCTGAAGCGCCAAATTAATGACTTTATGACCGGCCTTATGACCGGGCTGGCTGTGGGTTTCAGTCCCCTGAGGCAAGTCCGCCCCCCTGCCGCCAAACGCTTCGGCGGGATACTCGTGCTGTTGCGCGATACATGCTAAGACTTCGCTAAGGAAATGGACAGTAGCCGCAGCCGCGAATGAATTGACCCGGGCTAAGACTTCACCGCCATAACCCGCGTTGTGCTGGCCTCGGAGAGGCACAGTCATGTTCGAAGCTGAGAGCCGACCGCATAAAGCCAAGAAAGACGTAGCAAGCACTTCGGCTGAAGCGCGGCCGGGGGAAGCTCTCCCTGACGACGACAAGAAGTCCAAGAAGCAGCTCGTCGACGAGATCTCGGCGCTGCGCCAGCGGGTCAAGGATCTCGAGGCGTTCGAGCACGAGCGCAGGGCAATCGCCACGGAGCTGAAGGGTACGCGTCAGCGCCTCCAATACCTTCTCGCCGTCAGCCCTGCGATCATCTACACCACCAAGGCCACGGGCGATTACGCCTGCACCTTCGTGAGCGAGAATCTCCGTGGGATCATGGGCTATACCCCCGAGGAGATGACCACTGACCCGAAGGGTTGGCCGGATCATCTCCATCCCGACGATGCACCGCGCGCCTTCGGCGAAATGCTTCCTCTGATCGGCCGGGGCGGCGGAAGTGTCGAGTACCGCTTCCGCCATCGCGACGGTCACTACATCTGGATCC
>JBKKBW010000048.1:0-2420 GCA_046713635.1 Dehalococcoidia bacterium | reverse complement strand
CCGGTGGCGGAGGAGAGCGATCTCTTCGGGACGAGCGTGCAGCTCGCGCGCCGGATCTGCGACCACGCGGCGAGCGGGCAGATACTGGTGTCGAACGTGGTACGAGAGCTGTCGGCGGGCAAGGGCTTCCTCTTCGCCGACATCGGCGAGGTGGTGCCGAAGGGCTTCGAGGAGCCGGTGCGGCTGTACGAAGTGGGGTGGCGGGATGCTTGAACCACGCATCCAGTACGCGAAGACGAGCGACGGCGTCAGCATCGCCTACTGGACGATGGGCGAGGGACCACCGCTGGTGGCGCTGGCTCCTTCGCCACGCATCGGTTCGGAGATT
This sequence comes from Dehalococcoidia bacterium, assembly GCA_046713635.1. GTDB lineage: Bacteria > Chloroflexota > Dehalococcoidia > DSTF01 > RBG-16-68-14 > JBBDXS01. The sequence continues at coordinate 2,092 of JBKKBW010000048.1, read as the reverse complement.
GTTTTTCGGCTCGCTCCGCTCCGGCGTTGGATCAACCTGCTGAGCGCGAACAGAACGGTGGTCCGCGTCGACCACAGGGGGTTCGGTAATTCGGACCGGGCGGCAACCGACTACTCCCTTCATGCTCGAACGTTGGACTTGGGAGCGGCCGTTGATTCGCTGGGCCTCGATCAGTTCGCCCTCTTGGGCTTAGCTCAGTCCGGCCTGACTGCCATCGCATACGCTGCACGCCATCCGGAGCGGGTGTCGCACCTCGTTCTCTATTCGGCGTCTGCGCGCGGCACTGACTACTTCCAGTCAGCCCGTGAGCTGGCGCTCTGGCACCTTGCGGAAGCCGACTGGAACCTCTACACCGAGGTCGAAGCACTCACGCTCCTCGGTTGGTCGGCAGGCGATGACGGCGCCATCTATGCCGCTTCGCTTCGCGAGAGCGCAACGCCCGAAGCCGCGCGCGCGTCCCGCGACGTAACGGCTGAGATAGACGTTTCGGATCTGTTGCCACAGATCCAGGCACCAACTCTTGTCCTTCATCCTCGCGAGGCGCCACCAAGCGTCGACGCCGCTCGAAGTCTTGCGGCCGGCATTCCAAACGCACGCCTGGCGATACTAGAAGGAGCTGGGGCGCGCCTTTTGATGGACGACCCGGAACGCCTGACACAAGCTATCCTGGGATTCCTGAACGAAGCCAGCGAGCCACCTTCCGAGGCAGTCGTATCGCTTTCGGCTTCTGTCGTCACCATCCTCTTCACCGACCTCGCGTCGTCGACGGCGCTGACGCAGCGGCTGGGCGACGCGAAGGCGCAGGAGCTGGTGCGCGCGCACAACTCGATCGTGCGCGAGGCGCTGGCCGCGCACGGCGGGTCGGAGATCAAGCACACCGGCGATGGCATCATGGCGTCCTTCCCGACGGCGTCCGGCGCGCTCGAGTGCGCGGTGGCGATACAGCGCAACGTAGCACAGCACGCGGACGGCGACCTGCAGGTGCACATCGGACTGAACGCAGGCGAACCCGTGGCGGAAGAGAGCGATCTCTTTGGCACGAGCGTGCAGCTGGCGCGTCGCATCTGCGATCACGCGGAGCCGGGACAGATACTGGTATCGAATGTCGTGCGAGAGCTGTCGGCGGGGAAGGGCTTCTTGTTCGCGGACATCGGCGAGGTGGTGCCGAAGGGCTTCGAGGAGCCGGTACGGCTGTACGAAGTGCGGTGGCGGGAGTAGCCGCTAGAGATTGACCGGGCCTTCCTTCTTCTTGGTGCGCGCGCGATAGATGATCAGGCCGATGCTGACCGCTGCGAGGCCGAAGAGCAACAGCTCGACCACCTGGACGTTCCTGTCCGTTGAGTCGAGGCTGAGGCCGGCAACGCCCAGCATGTAGCCGCCCGTCATGAAGGCCGTCGCCCAGAGCGCGGAACCGATGTAGTCCAGCACTATCCACCGCCTGAAGGGGACGCGGAAGAAGCCGGACGCCGCAGGGCCGATGATCCGCGAGTAGCCAGCGAAGTGATACATCAGCACGATCCAGCCCGTATGCTCTAGCAGCGGTTCGCGCATCTCCTCCGCCCATTTGACCATCCGCGATTCCGGACCAAGCCGCGTCCAGCCGAACCGGCCAATGCTGTAGCTGATCGTGTCGCCAATCCAGGCGCCGACGATGGCGAGCGGGACGGCGTACCAGAAGATGATCAGGCCGTCGTGCGCGCTCAGCCCGGCTAGCAGCATGACGATGGTGCCCGGGATGATGGCACCGAGAAAGATTGTGTTCTCCAGCAGCGGCGCGAAGAAGACCGTTAGGTAGCCATAGTTTTCGAACAGGTCGTTAGTGATGTCCAGCGCGCGCTCGGTCAGCCAGCTGAAGACGTTGACGTTCTCTTGGATCGGTTCGTAGGGGATGAGCCGGAGGAGCAGGACGACACCCGCCACCACAGCCCCCCACACCAGCGGGTTGCTATACCAGGGTGTCTCTTCCGCCTCGCCGGGCGGGTCTTCCTTGAGGTCGGTTGTTTGCATCACGCCTCTGTGTGTCTAGAGAGCAGCCGCTGACCATCGCAGTCGCGGCTACCCGTACAGGAAAGCATGCCGGTATGGGCTGGAG
>JBKKBW010000047.1:0-4169 GCA_046713635.1 Dehalococcoidia bacterium | reverse complement strand
TCTTCGCGTACTGAATGCGCGGCTCCGCCATCAGCTGCCTGTCTCCTCCGGCGACCCTTCGGCACGAGCGCTGCTGCTGCCCCGCCGCGCTAAGAGCGTGGTCAACCCGTAAGGGAGACTCTTCAGCGGAATCATCTTCACTGGCGTGAGCCCGGAGCTGCGGAGCCAGCGTCTGACCTCCGCCCAGGCGTGCGGCCCAGGCCCCGTGGTTCGGAGCGCGCGGTGCAGCCTGTACACGGCGTGGGCCCGTCTCCGCACGCCAGACCCACCGCCGGTATTCTCGATGATCACCAGATCGCCTCCCTGGCTCAGCGCGGGCGCGATTCGGAGCAGCAGCGCGGCCGCCCGCTCCGGCGTCTCCAGGTGCAGGACGTGGGAGATAACGATCCGGTCGAACCGGGCGAGAGGGAGCTGGGCCGAAAAGTAGTCTCCCTCAAGCGTTTCGGCGCGGTCTGCAAGTCCGGCCTGGCGCGCCCACTCCTCAAACGCGGGCAACACGTTAGCGAAGTCCATGCCCGTGACCCGAGCCGCCGCGTGTCGTTCCGCCATTGCCAGGCTCCAGACGCCCGATCCCGCGCCAACGTCGAGAATACGGCGCGGGCTGCCGGGGAGCACGGCGGCGAGCTCTGCCGCCGCAGCCCCGAAGCGCCTGCCTAGCATGCACACCAAGTTCGCGTAGAACGTCTCGCGCAACTCATGAGAGCCGCCCATCTCCACCGGGCGCTCGCCCCGCGACAGGAAGGCCGGGACATGCTCCAGGTAGCTAAACATCCGATCGAGGCCGGAAGCTTCATTGGTACGTAGCAGCACACTTGCGGCGGTGTAATCCACTCCTTCCCGCCCGGCGATGCCGAACTCGGCCAGGACTTCGAGCACAAGTTCCGTCGCTAAGGGGTCAAGGCCGAGCCGTTCCGCGTATCCGGCGCTGCTGGCCGGTTCTTCCAGCAGCGCCTCCAACAGGCCGCATTGCTTGGCGGCGCTGAAGGCGCCCGCCACGACCTCGAACTCAAAAAGGCCGGCTGCCCCGGGAATCGCTTCATAGGCTGTCATAGCACTCCTCCGTGTAGCCCGTGCCGAGTTGCCGGGCCTGCCTGCCAGGTCTTCTACTCTCGCCACCGTACTTCGTACAACCGCACTGGCTCCTCGAAGCCCTTCGGCACCACCTCGCCGATGTCCGCGAATAGGAAGCCTTTGCCCGCCGACAGCTCTCGCACCACGTTCGAGACCAGTATCTGCCCCGACTCCGCGTGGTCGCAGATGCGACGCGCCAGCTGCACGCTCGTGCCAAAGAGGTCCTGTTCCTCCGCCACCGGCTCGCCCGCGTTCAGCCCGATGTGGACAGCAAGACCCCCCATATCGCCACCCTGAGCCTGTCGAAGGGCCACGGCGCGCTGGATCGCTACCGCGCATTCGAGCGCTCCGGACGCCGTCGGGAAGCTCGCCATGATGCCGTCGCCCGTGTGCTTGATCTCCGTCCCGCCCTGCGCGGCCAGCGCTTCGCGCACAATCGAGTTGTGCGCGCGCACGAGTTCCTGCGCCTTCGCATCGCCGAGGCGTTGCGTTAGGGCGGTGGAGGAGGCGAGGTCAGTGAACAGAAGTGTCACCAGTCCGCTCGCGCGCCTTTCGACAGCGGGTGTGTCGTCTCCATCCTCGGCCAAGAATGTTTCGAGCGCGGTAATAGCGTCTTCGGGTAACCACCACGAGAGTCGATCGTTGACGGACGTCACGCGAGCTCCCGGAATCCGTGCGGCGACGCCGCGGGCAAACTCAGCCAAGGGTTGATTGCGCGCAACGATGACGAGCGTTGGAATGTTGATTCTGGGCAGCAGGTCGGAAATGTCGATGTCCTTCCCGTGCTCTGTAAACAAGCGAAGGCTGGCAGGCGTCATCGCTTGAGCCATGGCGTCGGCTATTTGGCGGGCCAGCTCAGCGTCGGAATAATTGACCATGCCCATCGCGACGTCCATCCTGTATTGCTCCCAGATCTCCTCGGCCATGGCCCTTTGGCTTTCCCTTGCTCGGATCCCGGGGATGCTCCTCCAATCCGCCCCTCGCGCGAAAGGGTTCATCAGTACAAGCTTGGACACGCGTTCGGGGTGCTGCACGGCGTAGGCTGTGGCGGCCAGGCAGCCAACGGTTGAGGCCACCATGGCGCAGCGCTCAATGTTTAGCGCTGCGAACACCGCCTCAAGGTCCAAGAGCCGGGCCTCAAGGAGGAAGTCTTCCGTGCCGCCCTGCGAGAGCCCCGTTCCTCGTGCATCGTAGTTGACGAAGGTGTAGGTTTCTGCGAGCCGCTCGGCCATCTTCCGGTACGGCGCGATCCGCCACCACGCTTCGACGTGGTTCCAAAGAACTGCCGTGACCCTAACGAGCGGCGGCCCTGAGCCCACAACAGAGTAGGCGATGCTCACCCCATCGCTTGTCTTCGCGTACTGAATGCGCGGTTCTATCCGACCTAACCCCCGGCCCCTTCCCTAAAGGGAAGGGGAGACTCGTCCCGCCACCGTACCTCGTACAGCCGCACGGGCTCCTCGAACCCCTTCGGCACCACCTCGCCCACGTCAGCAAACAGAAATCCCTTCCCCGCCGACAGCTCTCGCACCACGTTCGATACCAGTATCTGCCCCGACTCGGCGTGGTCGCAGATACGGCGCGCCAGCTGCACGCTTGTCCCGAAGAGATCGCTCTCTTCTGCCACCGGCTCCCCTGCGTTCACGCCAACATGGACGGCGAGGTCAGGGTCGTTCCGCGCCGCGACGCCGCGCTGGATCGCCACCGCGCACTCCAACGCCCCGCTGGCTGTCGGGAAGCTCGCCATGATGCCGTCGCCGGTGTGCTTGATCTCCGTCCCGCCCTGCGCGGCCAGCGCCTCCCGCACGATCGAGTTGTGAGCGCGTACCAGCTCCTGCGCCTTCGCATCGCCCAAGCGCTGCGTCAGGGCGGTGGAAGAAGCGAGGTCGGTGAACAGAATCGTGACCGTCGCCGCGGGCGCCGGTGTGACGGACAGAGCCGTCGGGAGAACGGTGTGGCCGTCATCCAGAAACTCGTCGATGGCTCGCAGCACCGGCTCGGTATCGCCCGTGTAGATAGCACCTGTGTCACCTTCAAGAACAACTAGCCTCGCATTCGGGATCCCCGCTGCCAACGAACGGGCGGCGCTGAGCGGAGGGCGAAGCACTTGCCGTCTATGCAATACCAACGTCGGCGCGATCACCGCCCGCGCCAGATGCGTCACGTCCAGTTCCAGTAGGGCACTGACGCTCTTGATCATGAGCGGAACGACGCCTTCTTCCTTTATGGCGGCCACCCAGTGTTGTGCGTGCTCGCCACTCGACCATCCGAAGGCTTCGTGCGCGACGATCTCCAGGAAGAAGTCGGGATCTTCCTCGGCTGCGTTGCGCGCGGTCTCGAAGCGGTTCAGGTTCCAGTAGTCTGCCCCGCGCGCCGATCCCGCCCAGATGATGAGCTTGGAAACGTGTTCCGGATGACGAGCGGCGTACGTGATGGCCACAGGGACGGAAAATGAGACGCCATAGAGCACGAAGCGGTCGAGCGAGAGGTGATCAACCACGGCCGCCAGGTCTGCGACCCAGGCATCGAGCGAGGCCTCAGACGTTTCGCGTTGGGAATTGCCGAAGCCGCGGTTGTCATACCGGATGATCCGTCGATGTTGGGCGAGGAGCTCGAAGAAACGCCTCCCTTCCTCTGAGTGCCACGCGCGCAGCGTCGGACTGGCCGGCGCGCCGGGCGTCAAAATCAGCGACGGTCCGTCGCCCAGCGTCCAGAAGCCTATGTTTACGCCATCGCTGGTCTTCGCGAACTGGATGCGCGGTTCTGCCATAGCGTCCCTAGTATAGTAGCGGCGGCCCTGTGTGGCCCCCTTCGGCAGTGGCGCCGCTGCACAAATCGCGACGCATGCGCCCCAGCGTTTCCCTCCCCGTAATCGTTGGAGAGGGCTGGGGTGAGGGAGCCCAGCTTACTTCTCATCGAGGCCCATGATGAACTCGCGGACCTCAGCATTGAACCGTTCGGGCTGCTCCATGTTGCTGACGTGTCCGGCTCCCGGGATGACCACCAGCCTGGCGCCCCGGATGCGATCGCGCATCATCTCCCCGCTGCTGAGCGGCGACCGCTTGTCGTCGTCGCCCCAGATCAGCAGCGTCGGCACG
>JBKKBW010000046.1:0-5311 GCA_046713635.1 Dehalococcoidia bacterium | reverse complement strand
GAGCAGGACCGACAGCCCGGCCGTTTCGTCGACGACAGGAAGCACGCCCGGCCGCTGCGTCTCCTTGCCATCGATCTGGGCCTCGAAGTCCGTGGGCGTCCGGACCGGGTTGCCATCCGCGTCGACCAGCGAGACGACCGCCCGCACGGACTTCCCGTCGTCCGCGACGATCACCTGCGTGATGCTGAGCGGGCCTTCGCGCTCCTGCCCCGAGGCGCCGGACGCCAGCAACAGGAGCGCCAACAGCGGCGCCAGAAGCAGCCCGCCGCGGCTTGAAGTCAGCAGCGCCTGTGTTGTGATGCGCATGTGCTGTTCGCCGTGCTCGGACAGCATAACGATTATCGTTGCGCGTGTGCAGTCTTCGTGGGCGCGGCATTACCGAAGCGTGTTCTAAGGGCAAACCCTGACACGCGGCTTCGTGTTCCTTGACGGACTCCGCCCTTGTTGACATATCGTTAGATCGACGGCGTGTCGAGATCGACGCGGTGTCGCGACTGCCGCCCGCGGTGGCCGCACTATCTCTTACGGGCCGCATGGAGGCGTTCGTGGACACATCCTGCACGGCAACGAGCAACCAGGCGCGCATTCGAGCGCTTTTGCTCTATGCCGAGCCCGTGCAGCTCACGGAGCTTGTCCAACGCCTGCCAGCCAATCGATTCGAGGTCGTTGCTTGCCCGATCTCGGCAACGATGGACTGGTTCCAAGACCTGCATCCGGACGTCGTTCTACTGACCCCCGCCGCGCAGACCGGCCAGCTTGTCGCAACGTGCGAAGCTGCGCGTGCCGCGACCGATGCGCCGATCGTCGTACTATCCAAGATCGCGGACGAACTCGCGATTACGCGGGCGCTGGCAACCGGCATCGATGAGTACCTCGTGGCGCCGATCGGAGACCTCGAGCTGGTCGCGCGCATCGAAGCGCTTCTGAGGCGGCTGCGGCGCCACCGGGCGTTCGAGGAGACGCTCCAGATCGGCGACCTCGTGCTGTCGACAGCGGACCAGATCGTGACGAGGGCGGGACAGCGGACCGTTCTCTCGCCGATCGAGTTCCGCCTGCTGCTTTGCCTCGCATCGGCGCCGGGCAAAGTCTTCACCCACGAGACGCTGATGTCGCGCGTGTGGGGCGCGGAGTACGTCGACGCGCGCCACTATCTATATCTGTACATCCGCTACCTGCGTGAGAAACTCGAAGACGATCCGACCCGCCCGCAGCTCATCTTGAGCGAGTGGGGCGTGGGCTACAGCCTGGCAGTCGCAGGAGTACCAGCGGAACCAGCCGGAAGACCGGCCGAACTTAGCCACAGATAAACCGGGATACCCGCTAATGGCGCGTGCTGAGTAGCGCGGAGTGAACACACCGGCAGCGCGCCGCGCGATGGCGGCTGTCACGCCGCGTGCATGACGCGCTCTGGGTTCGGGCGTGTGACCGTCTGTGTGTAAACTAGCCGCGTTATGGCTCGCGCACTCAAGATCGCACTCATCCTCACGCTGGCCACGGCGACGGCTGCCGCATGGACTGCCGCCGTGATCGTCCACTTCATGTAGGGCAAGGGTGCCGCCTCGCTCTTACTAAGAAACAGCAGCTAACTGGGTGGCGTTTTCCTTCAGCCGGTATAGCTGCAATCACAGCCACTGAGGAGAAACCCGAACGCCTATCCGCACTAGCGACCTGTACGTGTTACAGTTGTCCAAGATAACCCCTCCCTCGTCTTCGAACTGCAACTCCGATCCTTTTCATCTCGACTGCAATCGACGACTTCTAATAGTCGCTGCTATGAGAGATTTTGGGGGAATTGCATTTAGAAACACCAGCCCAGAACGAAGCAGGAGCATGATTCAATGAAATCTCGACATCTTACGTCGTCTTTTGCACGTGCGGGACGTAGCAGGGCCGCCATTGCCTCTTTCGTAGCTGCAATGGCAGTGCTCATAGCGATGGGAGTCTGGTCGTCGTGGGCCTCAGCAGGCGGAGGCGGTGAGCAGGACCATGGAATTGCCTTCATTTACCACTGCATGACGCCAACAGTAGTGGGGGATCCCTATGCTTGCAAATACGACTTCATTAACTCCCCCGCCATTGACACGGCGCTCGATATCTTGACCGTTGTCGGGATTTCCGCCGTGATACATGCATCACCAGCGGACGTCGCCTCGGGACCAATTCTTGACCAGATGACCATCTCGAGCACGAAAGGCGGTGGGTTCTGCGAGGACTCCGACATGAACGTTACAACCGGCGGTGTTGGTGCTGTAGGCTCGGGCACAGCGCCGATAGCGAAGTGTACGCTGCCTGGGGAGGGTGGTTCCCGGGTCAGCTTCAACTTTTTCTCGTTTTACACGGTGGATGGCGACGATCCGGGTCCACTAGCCAACACGGCAACAGTCGAGTGGATTGATACCTGCACGGGTGGGTCGACGAACTGCCCCACGACCAGCCAATTCGCGGAACAGACTCGCAGCGTGATGCTGATAACGCCTACGGACAGCGACGGCGACGGTTGCCCAAACGTGCGCGAACTGGTGACTGGCTTTGGTGCCCAGAACTCAGGAGGGAACCGAGACCCGCTCAATCCATGGGACTACTTCAACCCATCGCATGATAGCATGAACCGCGTTGACGACATCTTGCTCGTAGTCGACCAATACTTCATCGACCAGGGCAACCCGGGCTACAACCCGGACTTTGACCGCACGCTACTGGGGCCAAACGCGTGGAACCTCGGCCCGCCAAATGGCCTACAACGCGTAGACGACATACTGAAAATCGTGAAGCAGTACTTCCACGACTGCGCGTAGGGCGCGGCTGAAAGAACTCCCTCCGAATGGTCTGATAGTCCGGGGGCGTCTCATCTGCCGGCCAGCGCGAACAATCGGGCCGAAAGTGCCAGGTGCCGTAGCGTCCGACAAGGCGGAGCAGCATCATATAGAGAACGGAATGATCTCCTCGAAGTGACCCGGCGTCGTTGACGTTTGAACGTGGCTCTTGATTGCGCTTAGTGCCTTGCGTAGTTCGTCGAAGACGTCGTCAATCGGGATCTCGGCGGGTAATTGACCGCTGTCAACGAGCCAAAGGTGATTGGCACTATCTTCTGGGCCAGGTCCTGTAGTTAGGCCGACGCTGTACGGCGCAGCTAGATGCACCGAACGTCTGCGGATCTCGTCCACGAGCGGAGCGTTTTTCTTGAGCCAGGCGGATGCGCGTCCTGCCGCTTTCTTTGTTCCCAGCTTTTGCTCCGTGGCGGGCGCGACGCACTCGTTAAAGATGACGGCAGCTGCGTATAGCGACTCAGCGGCAATCTCCATACACCAGGTCATTCGCAGCTGCGTCTCTCGCGCCCCTCGTGCTTGTTCGAGGAAAAATTGGGCTCGATCAATCTTGTCCCAGACTTTTGTTTGGCCCTGTCGTCTTCTCTCCGCCAAGGGGTCCATTGCCATCTTAAGCTTGAGCCTTAAGCCAGTTTCGAAGCGCTACGCGCGTAACCTTCGACAGGTCAGTGAGGAGATCATACTCGCGCCAAAAGGGCGGGACCATACCGAATCCGAGGCTGAGTTCCTGATCGAGGTGCATGATCTCCGTCCCGTGCGATAGATCAGACCTGAGCTTGTACATCTCATCGCGTTGCTCTTTTCGCGTGATCCCCGGAGCATACGTTTCGAGAAAGTCGCGAAAGAGCTTGGTAGGTCCAGGCTCATCATGGGTGCGCTGCCTGTGGCATTCAGCGCAGTAGGCGGAGTGTGTTGCGCCGCGATCTGTGAGCGCCTCGATCGCGGAGACGAGAGCAGAAAAGTATGTCGAGACAGCAAACGACCAGAAGCGCCCGGATACGTCCAGCCAGAACGCTGCGCGATTGAATCTTGCCTTGTCACCTGGCGTCAGCGCGTGATACCTGACGATCTGTTCGTCGAGATCGGTCGGTACGCGCAGGGGTTTACCGTCGTTGCCAATGTCATAGTACTCGTCGGGATGGACCTCTTCGATCCGTTGGACGCTGGCTGGCGTCGGTGCGGTGACGATAGGAGGGCCACCTAGTTCCGCAACGAAGCCGGTAGAACCCCAGATTGTCTTGGGCTCGCCATCTCCGAAGATTTGCACCCAAGTACCCGACCCGTTTCGATCTTGGCTTCTTGTATGTCCAACGAGGAGGACGTTTAGCAACCGCGTAAGACGGCGATGATCTCGCGCCAGGCGATAACGCATTACGCTAGCCGACACAGCTTCCACGATCGGTAGTTCGAGGATGAATGGATGATCCGCGATCTCGACCATCGCTCGTGGTGCTTCCGCATGAGGTGGCAGGATTTGAACGCCGGAGTGCTCACCACTCCAAGACCCGTTTACTCTGAAGGTGCTGAAGCTATACTCTCGACCGTGCAGTGTGCGTCCGGGAGCCAGCAGCGTATCGATCTCGTTGGCGAGCTCTGACCACTCCACGTCTGTTAGGAGCTGGCCAGACCTTAGAGAAACGATGGCGTGATCTTTGTACGTCACCCGAATCTTGCAGTTTTCGCGCGCGAGCGGAAGGTGAAGAGTGTCACGGTCCCCGTCGAATTGACCTGTGGGGCCGTAGTGATCTCCGAGAACCAGTCGCAGCTCTGTCGGATCGATCTCTTTCCAGGCCGGTCGTAGTAGTTCGCCTTGCAATGCTGTCCCCGCGCACGGTCCGCTATCTCCTCAACTTTGGTTCAGAATAACTCGCGCGACAGCAGATAACACCCCGCTCTAGTGCTCAGCGTATTAGCTGTGCGCTCTAGTGTTGTGCCTGGGCGCTTGGGAAGCAGGAGCTCTACCACTGAGCTACGAGCTTTTCAGCTAGGGACCGACAACGCGTCGGCAAACAGCTTAAGTGAAAAACCGATTCGGTTTCGTAGACTAGCGTTTGGTCGCCAAGCGCTAAGCGGCCCCGCTGAAGCGGGCCTTTTCCGTGTAGCCGCGATGCATTCCTCGCGCTATGCGCAGTCGTGGAAGTATTGGTGCACGATGTTCAGAATGTCGTCAACGCGCTGCTGGCCATTCGGCGGGCCGAGGTTCCAGGCGTTCGGGCCGACAAGAGTGCGGTCTGTGTCTGGCGTGTAGTTCGGGCTGGCTTGGTCGATGAAGTACTGGTCAACGACAGCAAAATGTCGTCGACGCGGTTGAGGCCATCGTGAGTCGGGTTGAAGTAATCGTAGGGATTCTTTGGATTTCGGTTGCCGCCTGCATTCTGCACACCGAAGCCAGTCACTACTTCGCGAACGTCCGGGCAGCCGTCGCCGTCAGCGTCTGGGGCTTCGCCAAGCCCAAGTACATCTACCGGGTTAGCACTGTCTGTTGT
>JBKKBW010000045.1:0-4241 GCA_046713635.1 Dehalococcoidia bacterium | reverse complement strand
CCTTCACGGATCGCGTCGCCGCTGTTCAGTCCGGCGCATAAGCGGACGGCCTCGGGAAGTCCCGTGCCGTCGTCGTGCGGAGCGCAGACGCGCAGGATGTCCGCCGTGCAGCCGATAGCCTTGCGCGGGCTGCTAAACGCGATCATGAAGCCGTCGCCGAGCTGTTTCACTTCGAAGCCGCCGTAACGCGCTAGCTGCTCGCGCACCAGCCAGTGAAAGACGCGGATAATGCCGCGCACCGTGTCCTGATTAGCTCTGCTGGAGAACGCTGAGAAGCCAGCGATGTCCAGGAACGCGATCGTGACCACGTCGTCGGGATTGGGCGCCAGCGTGGCGGAAAGCGCGCGGCCGCACTGCCCGCAGAAGCGGAAGCCGGCAGGCATGCCCGCGCCGCACGTCGGGCATTGCTCGCTCAGCTCAACGATCGAAGGGGTTTCGGTCGGGCGCTCAAACGGCGTGCCAATCGCGGTCAACTTCGTCTCCTAGACATGCCCCGGCTCGCTTGCGAGCCGAAGGGTGAACGCCACCTGCCAGTCAGCGCAGCGTTCCGATACGTTTCACTCGGCTCCACGAGCCTCTTCCATAATGAAAAACCCACTGCTCGCCAGCAGTGGGTTCCAGCTCCTGTCACTGAGGCGACTTCTACGTCGTGTGCCCCACGCCAGCGTCAGCCCAAAGCTCGCTTGACGAGCGTTCGGCGCTCGACATTGCCCACGAACAGGTGTGCGTCATCATCTCGCCCTTAGGCTAGCCCACGTTGTCGCGAGGGTCAAGCATCTCGTGTCAGCGGTTAGCTGGGGATGCGCTATCGCGACAGCAGTACTCGGGTCGAGCAGATCCGTGTGTCTAGCGAGAGTGCAGAGATGCTTTGACCAGCACTATCCCGAGCACTGCTAGCGCTACGAACGCAATCAACTCCAAGGGCACCATTCGATCGGCGTCTCCTGCGGCGTTCCCTGTCGAAGGCATCAAAGGAGAGACCCCAGGGGCGCCAGGCGTGCTAGTTGTTGTCGCAGGAATAGGAAACGGAAGTGCAGATGCCACGCCAGATGCAGTGTTGGAGTACTCTGACCTACCACCATTGCTGCTGGCGGCGACGCGATACCAGTACTCGGTACCGTCGATCAAGTCACGATCACTGTAGCCGGTTTCATCTGGACCCAGAGTCGCAATCACCGACCATGGCCCGCCAGTTCCTTGCTCTGAACGCTCTACAATATAGGATTCCTCGTTGTCCGCATTGTCATCCCAGAGAAGTTGAATCTGCAAAGCATCTTGGACCACTATCACCTGAAGGTTTGCCGGCGCGGCAGGACTCTCACCAGCCCAAAGAGGTGGAGCAGCCACTAGGAAGGCCCCAACGGCGAACGCCGCCGCGCAACCCAGCGCATTTATCCTCGGCACGAAGGCGGCACCCAGACCTTGCTCGCGTTGTTCGCGTTGTATTTGTCAAGCATCTCGTGTCAGCGTTCAGCTCGGGACGGCCTGCGGGGCGGTACCTGCGAGGTACGCGGGTGGCTTCTCGCCGTTCTGCTCCTGGTAGGTCATCTTGTACAGCTTGGTGTACACGCCGCCGAGCGCGAGCAGTTCGTCGTGAGTGCCTTGCTCGACGATCTGTCCTTGATCCATCACAATGACGCGGTCCGCGTTTCGGATCGTCGAAAGGCGGTGCGCGATGACGAACGACGTGCGGTCGCGCAGCATCTCGTTCAGCGCGCGCTGGATCACAGCCTCGGTGCGCGTATCGACGTACGCTGTCGCCTCATCGAGAATCAGGATGCGCGGATCGGCGAGCACCGCGCGAGCGAAGCTGATCAACTGCCGCTGCCCGACCGAAATGTTCTGGCCGCGTTCGTGTAGGACGGTCTCGTACCCGGATTCGAGCTTCATGATGAAGTCGTGCGCGCCGACAGCCTTCGCTGCGCGTTCGACATCGTCGCGGGTGGAGTTGGGACGGCCGTAGTGAATGTTCTCTAGCACGGTACCGGAGAACAAGAACGGCTCCTGCAGCACCAGCCCCATCCGCTGCGCGAGCGAATTGCGCTTGATCTTGCGAATGTCGTGCCCATCGATCAACAGCTCTCCGCCCATCACGTCGTAGAAGCGCGCGACGAGGGCCGTCACCGTGGTCTTGCCGGCGCCTGTCTGGCCGACCAGCGCGACCGTCTCGCCCGGCTTCACATGCAGGCTGAAGTCCGTGAGCACGTCCACGTCATCCCTGTATCTAAACGAGACGTTCTTGAACTCCACCTCACCGCGAACCTCTTCTAGTTCGACTGCGTCCGGCGCATCCTGGATCTCCGGCTCGGTATCGAGCACTTCGAAGATGCGCTCGCCGCCGGCCATTGATCGCTGGAGCTGCGTGTACTGTAGGACCAGATCGCGGATTGGGTCGAAGAAGCGCTGAACGGAGAGCGCGAACGTCAGGACAACGTATATCTCCATCGAGCCGTTCAACACCTGAAAGCCGCCATAGAGGATCACCATCGCCGTTGCTATCGAGACGCTTAGCTCAACCATGGGCATGACCGCAGCCGTGACGCGGCCTGCGGTGACGTTCGCGCTGAAGTTGTTGCGGTTGACACTCTCGAAGCGCTTGCTGTTCTCGCTCTCACGAGAGAGGCCCTGGATCACGCGGACGCCCGAGACGTTCTCCTGTAAGTTGCCATTCACAATCGCGATCGCCTGGCGCACCCGCACGAACGCGCGTTTCGCGTATGACTGCCAGATCACCATGCCGAAGATCAAGAACGGAACGACCGCCAGCGTGAGGAAGGCGAGCTGTACGTCCAGGTAGAGCATGATTCCGACAGTTATGAAAATACCGAGGAAGTTTGCCACGATCGTCAGGGAGCCGCTGGTCAGCAGGTCTTGCAGCGTCGTCACGTCACTCGTAACACGCGACATCACGCGGCCGACTTCGTTGTTGTCATAGAAGCGGAGCGAGAGGCGCTGCATGTGATCGAACATCTGGGTGCGCAACGTAAGAAGCACTCGATGTCCGATCCAGCCCATGTTGGCGAGCTGGACGTACTGCGCGCCCCACGACACCAGCATCAGCGCTAGAAAGAGTGCGCCGGTCGTGTTCACCGCGCCCACCTTGCCGTCTATCGCATGGTCGACGAGCAAGCCCATCAATAGTGGCTGGAACGAGCTGGTGACGGTAAAGATGATCATTCCGATCAACGCCAGAACGGCTCGTCCTTTGTACGGGCTCAGGTAAGGCAACAGCCTGCTTACTACGCGCTGGCTGTAGGCGGTGCCGTACTCGTCGTCATCCGCCCATCCGTCGGTGCTGCGCCGGAGCGCCTGCTGCGCGCCGAAGCCGCCGCCGCTCCATCCGCCCGCCTGACCGCCGCCCCAGTATGCCATTAGGAGCCGCCTCCCGCGTGCGCCGGCGCCGCCTCTCTCGCTGATGTCTGCACTTGCTCGAACGCCTCTTCCTGGTCGCGCAGTTCCAGGTCGTAGATCTCCCGGTACAGGCCGTCCTGCGTGATCAACTCTTCGTGCCGACCGCGTTCAACGATGCTTCCGCCGTCAAGCACGAGAATCTGGTCGGCTGCCTTTACCGTACGTAGCCGCTGGGCGATCACGAAGGTCGTCCTGCCCTTCATCAGCTCGGCTAGCGCCTGCTGGATCAGGTACTCCGTCTCCGTATCAACGCTCGATGTCGAGTCGTCGAACACGAGTATCTGCGGGTCGATGAGCAGCGTTCGTGCCATCGAGATGCGCTGTCGCTGTCCGCCCGATAGCGTCATGCCGCGCTCGCCGACCCACGTGTCGTAGCCGTCCGGAAGCTGCATGATGAAGTCGTGGATGCGCGCCGCTTTCGCTACGCGTTCGATCTCATCCTGCGTCGCGTCGACGGCCCCGTACGCAATGTTCTCGCGCATCGTCGCGGAGAACAGGAAGACATCTTGCTGAACGATGCCAATGCTGCGACGTAGTGACGACAGCGTCACATCGCGAATGTCCGTGCCATCGATCGTGACCCGGCCGTCGCTCACATCGTAGAAGCGCGGCATGAGGTTAACGACCGTCGTCTTGCCGGAGCCGGGCGGGCCGAGCAGCGCGATCATCTGTCCGGGCGCGGCGTCGATATCGACCTGTCTGAGAACAGGGCTGACGGCGTCATACGTAAACGAGACATTCTCGAAACGCACGTGGCCCCTGACGCCCGTAAGCTCGGCCGCGTTCGCCTATTCCTGCACGGCCGATTCGGCGTCCAGGATGTCGTTGAT
>JBKKBW010000044.1:0-1136 GCA_046713635.1 Dehalococcoidia bacterium | reverse complement strand
GTTCAAAGCCGGCTCCTTTGTGCGAGCCGACGTGGAAGATGACCCCCTTCGCGCCAATCGCTGACGCGAGCTGTAGGTCGCCGCTGAGCGCTTCAGTCGATTTGTCGAGCTGGTCCGGAGCCGTGGTCGCGAGGTTAATCAGATACGTGCCGTGGATGAACACCGGCTCGATTCCAACCTTCGGCATCATCTCTTTGAACGCCACGCACTCTTCCTCACGGATCTTGCGCCGGCGCCACTGCTGCGGCGGCGCGCCGAAGATCTGGATCGTCTCCGCGCCGATGGCCGCTGCGCGTTCGAATGCAGTTGTAAGTCCGCCGGACGAACCGACATGCGCGCCGACTCTCATGCCCGGTGTGCCAGCGTATGAATGACATGGCGCGCCCTAGGAAACCACACCGACCGCTCGACGGTGGAAGCGAGCGCATCTGCCGCGGCAGATGACGGATCGTACGTGACGATCGCCTCGCCCCGATCGAGATCGACATGGGCGTCACAGACGCCTGGCACGCTCTCGAGCTGGCCGCGCACATTCGACGCGCAGGCGGAGCAGACGAGGCCATCGATTCGTAATGTGGCCGTCGAGCCGGTATCACCGACGAGCTCGGCCTTCGGCTCGGTGAGCAGGCGGCGGGGGATAATGCGGAACATAGCGCTGAAGTATAGCGTCGTGTTGTCTTGAGCGGTGGTCGCTCACTATACTCCTAGCAAGCTTGCATCGTTCCTGCGAGGAAAGGAACGCGTTATGTGGCAGGGAAACATCGTTTCGATTGGCATCGCCACCGCCGGCGGCGAGCCCGTGACCCTCGTCGAGGAGGCAAAGGCCGTAGCTGGCTGCGGTCTGGAGGGCGATCGGTACTTCGTCGGGAAAGGCTCGTTCTCCAACAACACCAGCGTTGGGCGTCAGATTACGCTGATTGAAACCGAAGCTATCGATGCGCTGGAGCGCGACTATGGCTACAAGCTGGACTACAAGGACGCGCGCCGCAACATCGTGACCCGCGGCGTACCGCTCAACCACCTGATCGGCACGGAATTTCGTGTGGGCGAGGTGACGCTGCGCGGCGTTCGCCTAAGCGAGCCGTGCATGCACCTGGCCGGACTGACCGATGACAAAGTGAAAGCCGGCCTGGTGC
>JBKKBW010000043.1:0-2300 GCA_046713635.1 Dehalococcoidia bacterium | reverse complement strand
TCCACCAGCACCTTGCTCGCGCGCGCGCTGCCCGTGAGCTGGGCGTGGCGGAAGATCAGGTCCTTGACGAAGTCGATCTCTTCCGGGTACCGCAAGCGGTACAGGAGCACCATCTCCTTGTTGCAGCTCTGCGCGAAGTCACCGGCTTCGTCAAGCACGTACGCCACGCCGCCAGACATCCCGGCCGCGAAGTTGCGCCCCGTCGGCCCGATGACGACGACGCGGCCGCCCGTCATGTACTCGCAGCCGTGGTCACCTACCGCCTCGACGACCGCGTGGACACCGCTGTTGCGCACGCAGAAGCGCTCGCCCGCCGCGCCGCGGATGTAGGCCTCGCCGGACGTTGCGCCGTAGAACGCCACGTTCCCAACGATAATGTTCTCTTCCGGCACGAACGTCGCTTCGCGCGGCGGGAAGACAATGATCTTGCCGCCCGACAACCCCTTCCCGATATAGTCGTTCGAGTCTCCCTCCAGCGTCAGCGTCATCCCTTGAGGTATGAACGCGCCAAAGCTCTGTCCGGCTGAGCCCCGGAAGTGCAGCCTGATCGTGTCCTCCGGCAGTCCTTCCGGTCCGTAGCGGCGGCTCACTTCGCTCCCCAGGATCGTCCCGACAACACGGTTCACGTTCCGGATCGGCAGCGACGCCTCGACGCGCTCCTTGCGATCGAGCGCAGGCTTGCACAGATCGAGCAGCGTCGTGTTGTCCAGCGCTCTCTCCAGTCCGTGGTCCTGCTCGATCTGGCAGTAGCGCCCGACCGAGTCCGGCACGTCCGGCTTGTACAGGATCTTCGAAAGGTCGATCCCGCGCGCCTTCCAGTGGTCCACCGCTTGCGCCATCTCGATTCTATCGGAGCGGCCGACCATCTCATTCAGCGTCCGGAAGCCGAGCTGTGCCATCAGCTCGCGCACCTCTTGTGCGATGAAGTGCATGAAGTTCACAACGTGTCCCGGGTCGCCGGTGAATCTCTCGCGTAGCTTCGGGTTCTGCGTCGCGACGCCCACAGGGCAGGTGTCCAGGTGGCAGACGCGCATCATGATGCAGCCCAGCACCACCAGAGGCGCCGTCGCGAAACCGAACTCCTCCGCCCCCAGCAGCGCTCCGATCACGACATCGCGGCCGGTCTTAAGCTGGCCGTCCGTCTCGACGGTGATGCGGCTGCGCAGGTTGTTCAGCACCAGCACTTGTTGTGTCTCTGCTAGACCCAGCTCCCAGGGCGCGCCTGCGTGCTTAATGCTCGTCTGCGGCGATGCGCCTGTGCCGCCATCGTGGCCGCTAATCAGCACGACGTCGGCGTGCGCCTTCGCCACTCCCGCGGCGATCGTGCCGACGCCCACTTCGGCGACGAGCTTGACGCTCACTCGCGCGTTCACGTTCGAGTTCTTCAGATCGTGGATCAACTCGGCCAGGTCCTCGATCGAGTAGATGTCGTGGTGCGGCGGCGGCGAGATAAGACCGACGCCAGGAGTCGTGTAACGCACCTTAGCGATCCACGGGTAGATCTTCCGGCCGTCAAGCTGTCCGCCCTCGCCGGGCTTGGCCCCCTGCGCGATCTTGATCTGGAGCTCCTGCGCGTGCACCAGGTAGTCGCTCGTCACGCCGAAGCGTCCAGACGCCACCTGCTTGATTGCGCTGTTCCGCGAGTCGCCGTTCTCGTCCAGCGTGTAGCGCATCGGGTCTTCGCCGCCCTCGCCGGTGTTGCTCTTGCCGCCGATGCGGTTCATCGCGATCGCAAGGCCCTCATGCGCCTCCTTACTGATCGAACCGTAGGACATCGCTCCCGTCTTGAAGCGCTTAACGATGTCTTCGACCGGCTCAACCTCCTCGATCGGTATTGGCTTGTCAGCGAGTTTCAGGTCCATCAAGCCGCGCAGCGTCGCAACCTTGCGCGATCGGTCGTTCACCAGCTGACTGTACTCCTTGAACGTCTCGTAGTTGTTCGTGCGGCAGGCAAGCTGCAGCTTGTGCACCGTCTGCGGATTGAACAGGTGGTACTCGCCATCGGCGCGCCACTGGTACTGGCCGCCCGGATCGAGCTGTCGCCCGTTCACCGAACGCTCAGGGAACGCGTGGTGGTGGCGCGCCTTCACTTCGTCCGCAATGACATCGATACCGACGCCGCCGACGCGAGACGAAGTCCAGGTAAAGTGCTTGTCGACGAACTCGTCGCTCAGTCCGATCGCCTCGAAGATCTGCGCTCCGCGATAGCTCTGGATCGTTGAGATGCCCATCTTGGAGATGACCTTCGTCACGCCCTTATTGATCGCCTTGATGTAGTGGTTCACCGCGCCATCATGCGA
>JBKKBW010000042.1:0-4637 GCA_046713635.1 Dehalococcoidia bacterium | reverse complement strand
CCTTCATCTTGACGTCGAGGAAGCCGGGGAAGTCGAGCGTTGCGCTGACCTCGCCGTAGCCGTCGTGTAGGCAGACGCGCGGGCGAATCAGGATGAGGCGCCTAATCGCGGGACTAGGTCACAGCTGGCGCCTCAAGCTCGTCGGGCTCGTGCCAGAACGATGCGAGGACCTGGTCCCCGCGCGGGCGTTCGTGACCGGCCATGCGACTCGCCAGGACGAGCAGGGCGTAGATGAGTCCCAGGACTCTTGCCTCGATTCGCTCAAGAGCGGTTCGCTACGGCAGACCCTACACCTGGTTCCGCAGCATGAGTTCACTCGGATAGGGGCTGAGGTAGACCTGCGTATGCACCCAGTCGGCCACATGACAACGTCGGATGTGGTGCTGAAACAATGTAAGGGGCACGATGAGTGGCACTAGCCCTCGGCGATAGAAATCGATCGACTCCACCAGCTCCTGCCTATCCGGGGCGTCGAGCTGCTTCTTGAAGTATCCCAACAGATGGTGCAGGACGTTGGCGTGTTTCCCGCGAGTTGCTTTAATAGCCATCGTTTGCATAAAGAGTCTGCCGTATTCATCGAAAAGTGTACGCCCGCGCCGCCTGCCTGCGTTCGCAACGATCTGTCCAAGCTCACGCTGCTCCTTGGGGCTGTGTGCCAATAGCGTCAGCTTATGCGCGCCGTGAAATGCGATGAGTGCTGCGGCGCTAGGCTTGTCGTTCAACAGAGCAGTCCACCGGTGATACCCGTAGACCCGATCGATGAAGTTCTCACGGAGTCCCGGCTCCCGAAGCCTACCTTCCTCCTCGACCGGCAACAATGGGAATCGGTCGAGGAGCGCTCTCGCAAAGATTCCCGCGCCTATTCGCGCCGGCACATCGTTCCGGTCGTACACCCTGACTCGCATGAGACCGCAGCTCGGCGAGTCCTTCTTCAAGACATAGCCATCGAGGTCGAGAGCTGCGAGCTCTTCGAGGCGGCCACTTGCCCACCCATGCATCGCCCCGGTGTGATCCATGCCGGAGCGGGGCGCGACAAGGCGCGGCCCGTTAGAGGCAGCAACCAGGCGCAGGCTCTCGCGCGGTGTGCCCAGGCCCAACTCGACTTCTGGACACACCGGCACCCACTCGACGAACCGCCCAAGCGTGTTCAACAAGAAGTCATCCCGTTTGTGGCCGCCGTCGAAGCGGACTTCCTCGCCCAACAGACAAGAGCTGATGCCCAGACGGGGAACCGTGTCAGGGAATGACTTGGGTTGGAGCATAACCCTCACGTTGCGCGAGCCTGTTCGCTTCCCTTGCGATCCCTTGGAGCATGCTCGCGAACACAAGCCGGTGGAGCGGAAAAAGTGCGTACCAATAGAGCAGGCCCGGCAGTCCTACTGGATCAAACAACGCGGTCTGACGGATCACCGAACCGCTGTCGCTCTTGTCGACCTCGAACTGGAGCCACGCGCGTCCGGGCACTTTCATCTCCGCTTCCAGGCGCAGCAGACGGTCCCGCTCGTAGGCCTGGACCCGCCAGAAGTCGAGGGCGTCTCCGACCGCAACATTCTCTGGATCGCGGCGTCCGCGCCGTAGGCCGGCGCCTCCGATCAGCAGATCGAGAAAGCCCCGTAGCTGCCAAAGGATGTTGGCGCCGTACCAGCCCGTTCTGCCGCCGATCCGCCTGACCGGACCAAAGGCCAGGTGGGGTGGGAAGGGCACAAAGGTTGTTCTCGAGTCGACAAGCCGGGAGCCGAATCTTGTCCCGCCCCAGCTCTTTGTGAAGCCGACCGATGATAGGCCATCTGACCAGCGAGTTTCCGCGAGTTCTAGGTCTTCATTGGCCAGTGCCCTCGCTATCGCCTCCTTCATTCCCTTCGGCTGGATGCCGAAGAGCTCGCGCGCTCTGTCGTCCTCGACGACTGTTTCGTGGAGGAGGCTATCGATCAGCTTTCTCCCCACGCGCGCGAAGATTGGCGTCACAAGGCCCAGCCACAAACTGGACAGGCCGGGCGTCAAGACAGGAACAGGGACCATCAGCCTCGTGAGGCCGCGCTGACGCGCGTACTCTCGCATAAGCTCTTTGTATGAGACACGGTCCGTGCCCCCGATCTCAAGGACCTGACTCTGATGCAGCTCGATATTAAGCCCGGCGGTCAAGTATGCGATGACATCTTCGATCGCGATCGGTTGCGCCGCCGTTTCTACCCAGCGCGGCGTAATCATCACGGGTAGCCGATCGACCAACGCCCGCACGAGTTCAAACGAAAGGCTTCCGGATCCGATAATGACCGACGCGCGGAACTCGATGGTGGTTACGCCGCTCTCGCGCAGAATCCGGCCCACCTCCTGTCGACTGGCAAGATGCGGAGATAGCTCCTTGCCACGCCCAAGCCCACCAAGGTAGATGATTCGGCTAACGCCGGCTTCGCGCGCCGCCTGAGCAAAGTTCTGGGCGGCACGGCGGTCCTGTTCTTCAAAGGATCCGGAGGAACCCATGGAATGGACAAGATAGTAGGCTGTCCTCACGCCCACCATCGCGCTGCGGAGGGAATCGAGGTCGAGCGAATCGCCGCGCACGACTTCGGTCCTAGCCGCGACCTTGGGAGTCAGGTACTCGGGACGGCGCGCGAGACAGCGAACGCGCGCGGCGCTTCCCTCCAAAGCACGGAGTAGCCGACCGCCCACATAGCCGGTTGCACCGGTGAGCAGTACGAGACCCGGGTCGCGAATCATACCCCGCTCCACTGGGTGCGTACCGGCGGAGGTATCCCTTCCTGAGGACTTCCCCTTGTGCTCATCGTACCAACTCTGCGCCGGGTGAGGTCCTTCTCGTTGTAGGAGATTCGGCGCATGCTGTTATGAAGGGCTTTAGCGGGCGAGTCTCCTGGTCGCGAAACCAGTTAGGTCCCAGCTGGCGCCTCAAGCTCGTCGGGCTCGCGCCAGAACGATGCGAGGACCTGGTTCCCGCGCGGACGTTCGTGACCGGCCATGCGACTCGCCAGGACGAGCAGGGCGTAGATGAGTCCCACGACGATCCACGGTGCGAGGAACAAGATCAGTTCTATTGACGTGAGTTCAGCAACCGTGCCGAGCATGAGCAGAGGCGCGATCGCTACCAAATTGCCAAACGCGCTCTGCGCGCCGAACACTCTTCCCTGAAGAAGCGCGGGCACGCGTCGATTGAGGTACGTCTGAACCGCGAACGAGCTCAAGCTGGCGGAGAACCCTATGAATATGGAGATGAACGACGCGGCCAGGAGCGGTCGCTGGGGCTTTCGCTCACGGCTGCGAACGGCGACCGTTACGCTGACCGCGCCGTAGCCGTTGTGTAAGCAGCGCGAATGGCCCGCGAAGATGCCATCGGTGCTGCTATGAATCGCGAGCACACGATTTGGGTGGCATCAGGCATCGTCAATCAGAATTTCTGGCGACATTTTACAGACGCTTGATATCTCTACCGTAGGTTCATAACGGCTGCGAGCCATACTGGAGTCACCTCTTACCACAGGCAACAAGCAGCGGCACCGCGAGATGGCTCCCCCACTCGCGGTTCTTGCTATCTGGGGAACTCGCGGTCTACATAAGGTGAACGATCAGAACCGCCGTCCATGCCGGCAACATGAAGTGAACGAGCGCCAACGCGATCCATAGCCGCCAACAGCAGAGAAGCCGGGCGGTCGCCCGGCCTCTCTTTGACCTTCATCCTGTAGCAGGGACTGTCCAGCCTCGCCGCCCTTAGTTGGCGCTTCCGGTCCAGACTCCCACTGTGGTGGTGCCGCCCGCTCCGCTCGCGCTTACCCAAAGCGCCTGGTCGTTACCATCTCGTGTCCAAATGCCGATCGCGACTCCCGAGGAGCTGGTTTTGTACACCTCCTCCCAGCCGGACAACTCGCCGGCGTAGAAGTCGATGACCGATTCGGCTGAATCAGATGTCTCGTACGTCTTGTACTCGATATCGCCGTAGGTCGAAGCGTCGACGGAGCCGTTCGGATCGGCGATAGGAAACTGCCCGCCGCTGAAGGTGCCCGAGTCGATCTCGTTGGCTCCATCCGGAACCGGGATGTCGCCGAATGCGCCGTCGCCGTTGCCACCGCCGTCTTCGGGGGTGTCCTCGCCGTTTCCGTTGCCGCCATCCGCCGGGGTGTCATCCGCTGCCGCTGTTGCGGCGGACTCATCGCCGTTGTCGTCGTCGTCGCCGCCACACGCTGCGATACCCAGCCCGCCCACGATGACCAGCAGCATGAACCAGAGCCGTATCACCTTGAACATACGTCTGCCTCCTTGAAGCTCTAGGGCTCTTCGTATGGGGAAAGCCTTGGGCCCGAGTCTACCAGCGGGCTACCTTGTGATCAATCGGGGTGGTGGCTAGCCTTCGAGGTGGCCGTGCGTCGAGGAACTCCATCGAACGGTGTCCTCGGAGATTGATCTCGCAGACGACGCTGCGCTGCGCGCTAAGCGGCGAAGCTTCGTCTCTAGCCCTGGTGCATCGTCGGCGGGCAAGTTGCTTGCAGTCCTCGCGATAGTGCCCGGTGTCGAAGTGGCCGAGATAGGGGTCTTCGTCCATGCCCAGGCAGTCTAACAGGAGCCATCGACACTATGGCCCGATAGTGCCGCCAGACTGCTACGCAGATCCGCACTACTCAGCGACGTGG
>JBKKBW010000041.1:0-4511 GCA_046713635.1 Dehalococcoidia bacterium | reverse complement strand
CTGGTACACGCTCCCGGTGTGAGGCGGAGGAGTGGGCAGCCGAAACGACACGACGATCTCGTCGTTCGACAGCAACGTCTTGCCCGGCCCGGACCACAACTCCTCAACCAGCATCTCGCGCGTGCCCTGCGCGCGGACGATTTTGGCCACGCCGTCGAACACGACGGCTGGCGGCGACGTGTCTGCCGAGGGAGCGGCGTTACAGATATTCCCCCCGATCGTCGCCATGTTTCGCGTCTGGATCGATCCGAGAACGCCTGCTCCTTCGGCCAGCGCCGTGTAGCGCTTTCGGACGATCGGGTCCGCCGCGAGCGTCAGCATGTCCACTCCCGCTCCGATGGTCAGTCCCTTCGACTCGTCAAACTCGATGCGCTTCAGGTCAGAGAGGGCGTGGATGCTCACCACCGTCGGTGGGTGGAGCCCTGCTTCCTTCATCTGCACCAGCATGTCGGTGCCGCCGGCCAGCAGCTTCACGCCGTCACCGCGGTCGCGCAGCACCGCCAGCGCCTCTTCCAGCGAATTGGGAGCTAAGTACTCGAATCGTCGCATGGGCGTTCGGTATTGTAGCGCAGCCTCACCCGTGCGTGAAGGTTGACGCTGCATTCGCGCTCCGACGCCGCGACTAGCTCGACCCGCGACCCGCGACCCTCGACCCTTCCTTCGCCCGCCAGTCGTCTACGGCCATATCCAGCGCGTCCGCTGCCAGCACCGATGCGTGGAGCTTGCTCAGCGGCAGCCCGCCCAGCGCGTCGACGACCGCCTCGCGGGTGATCGACGCCGCCTCGTCTATCGACTTGGCCTGCGCGAGCTCGCTCAGCATGCTGCTCGCCGCAATCGATGCCGCGCATCCGTCCGACTTCCACCCAACGTCCTCGATCCGTCCGTCAACGATGCGCAGCATGAGCAGCAGCGTGTCGCCGCACACCGGGTTCGTCATGAACCCGACGGCGTTTGCATCCTCCAGCTCGCGATTGTTGCGCGGCCGCTCGAAGTGCTCCATCACGATCTCGGAGTACCCCTCGGAGGTCATGTCTTCAACTTAGTTCCCCTCTCCCCTGGGGAGAGGGGCCAGGGGTGAGGGCCGCATCGCCATCCGAAAAGCCCGTCAGCGCCGGCGGCTCAACGCCCTTTCGCTGCGCCAGCACGCGGATGCGACCCAGCCCTGCCGGATCGATCAGCTCTGTCACCGCCCGACGGCGAGCATAGTACTCCTCCAGAGCACTCGGCGCTTCCTTCGCGACCTCCTCGATCGCAGCGCCGATACCGAGATTCGCGAGACAGCGCGACTGCGCCGTAAACCCCGCCACCGACAACCCGTGCTCCTGGCCAGCGCGTTTGATCGATGTGAAGTCGACGTGCGCGGTCATGTCCTGCTTGCCGATGCGCGCGTACGGATCGCTGCTCGGGTTGTGCTTATAGAAGCCCATCAGCGTCCCATCGCGACGCCATGGCGCGTACAGTTCCGATGCCTCGTACCCATAGTCGAACGTCAGCACATATCCGCGCCGCAGCTTCTTCGCGACCTCCGCCACCCAATCGACGGCGTGGAGATTGACTTCAACCGTACAGCCTGACGCTGGCGTCAGCCCAAGCGCTCCAAAGTACTCCTCGATCCGCGGCGTTGATGGCGCGCGCCGCTCCTCGACGAACTCGCCGTCCTGCCACGTCACCCATACTTCAGAGAAGTTCCCCTTCCCTTTAGGGAAGGGGCTAGGGGTTAGGTCGGTTTCGTCCCCCTTCCCTTTAGGGAAGGGGTTAGGGGATGGATCGGACCGGCCAGGGGATTGGTCAGTCACCCGATGCACCGGAAAGCTATCGAGCAGCTCGTTCGTCACCACGACACCCTCGATTGCATCCGGCAGCTCGTCCAGCCACTCGACTTGCCCGCCGCGTAAGTCAGGTAGGGTCGCTAGCGTCTCTCGCTGCCGCTCGCGAAGGGAGGCGCTTATCTCCACGATTCGGTATCGCATCGCGGCGAAGAACGCCGGCTCGCGCCTCGATGCCCAGCGCAGCAGGTCGTGCGCCATGCGTCCCGTTCCGGCGCCCTGCTCGATCACATCAAGAGCCGCCGGCTCGCCCATCGCGCGCCACATCTCAGCGATCTGCTTCCCCACAAGCGCGCCGAACATCGAATGCACTTCGGGACTCGTCAGATAGTCGCCCTCACGCCCCATAGGCTGGCGGCTCGCGTAGTAGCCGAGCTGCGGATGATACAGCACGGCGTCCATGTAGTCGCGGAACGTGATCGCGCTCTCACGCTCGATGCGTGCACGCAGCGCATCGACAAGCGCCGGATTGTCCGTCGTCGACTCGAAGTCGCTCTCCACGGCCACCATGGTAGCGGTTTGATTGCGGGCGCAGCCCGTTGCGCTCAGATGTATGTCAGGTAAGTAGATGAGAAGATGCGCAGGGCCTCATCAGCGCAGTCCTTATCAGGAGTCGCGGAGAAGCCGCGCACCCGGAGGAAGTAGCCCGGGGGTGCCGGTTCCGGGACCGCGCCAATGACCTGGATTGACCAGCCGTCATTGATGATCAGAAGCACACAGCCTGGTGTCTTGCCGCGCGCCAGATTTCCGTCGCGCCCGACAGGGGACACCAGCCCTGCATCGACTTGCAGGACCAAGGCCGCATCAATGGCGTCTAAGCCGCCATTGCCACTGAGGTCTGCCACGCTCTTGCACTCGGGGAGAGGTGTCACGCCCGCAACGAACTGCAAGATAATCAGCCCGTCGATACTGGTGGTCGCGTCGTCGCAATCGATGTCTCCTGGCAATAGCAGATAGGCCCCCTCCGAGCCCTCCGCGGCTTCAGGGCTGGCGGAGCCAACGAACAGGAGCCCAAGGAGCAGAAAGGCAGCTACGAGTCCCAAGGGTCGCACGACAAACTCCATCGCCGCCTAGCTTAACACGCACTCTGGCTTATCCGTTGACAGACCGTATCGTTCCTCGCCACAATCCTATCGCCATGCCGCCTCGTACCGATGCGCCGCCGTCCCGCAGGGGAGAGAAGCTCGACCTCGAGCCGCGCATCAAGCTCTGGGTGGAGAAGGACGGCCAGCTCGTTCTCAGCGACTACCGAGTGCAACTCTTGCAGCACATCTCCGAGACCGGCTCGCTCGCTGAGGCGGCCCAGCGAATGGGCTTGTCCTACCGACGCGCATGGGGCAAAGTACGGGAGATCGAACGGAACCTCGGCGTGCCGCTGGTCGAAAGCGAGATCGGCGGCGCCGGTGGGGGAGGGAGCCACTTGACGCGTCAGGGCGAGCGTTTGGTCGCGCTCTACAAACGCTTCCGGAAGCTCATGGAGAGCGATCTCGGCAGGGAGTTCAAGGAGGTCTTCAGTGCGTAATTTTTTTGTTACCCGCAATATGCTGTGCAGGACATATCGTAACCTCGCGTTGCTGTTCGCGACGCTCGCCGTCGGTGCGACGTTGCTCGCCGGCGCAGCGTGCGGTAGCGACGACGAAGAGATCATCCTCGCCACGACAACGAGTACTGAAGACAGCGGACTGCTCGACGTGCTGGTGCCCGTCTTCGAGGATGATACAGATTACAACGTCAAAGTGATCGCTGTTGGTAGCGGCCAGGCGCTCGAGATGGGAAGTCGTGGCGACGCCGATGTGCTCCTCACGCACGCACCGTCGTCTGAAGAAGAGCTGGTCGCCGATGGCTCCGCCATCAATCGTCAGCTTGTCATGCATAATGACTTCATCATAGTCGGCCCGGCAGCCGATCCAGCGAACATCGCTGACGCAGCGACCGCCCTCGATGCTTTGCGAGCAATCTACGATGGAGGCGCGGACTTCATCAGCCGCGGCGACGACTCCGGCACGCACAAGCTGGAGCTAAAGCTGTGGGATGACCTGGGGCAAGATCCGGCAGGTCAGTCCTGGTACGAGGAGACCGGCCAGGGCATGGGCGCTACGCTCCAGGTCGCGAACCAGCGGAACGCCTATACGATCTCCGATCGCGCGACGTTCTTGGCGCAGCAGGAGAACCTGGATCTCGAAGTTCTCAGTGAAGGCGATCCCGTCCTACTCAATATCTACCACGTCATGCAGGTGAATCCCGATGCGTCCGATAGCGTCAACGGCGAAGGCGGCGAGGCCTTCGTCGACTTCATGATCTCCGATGCCACTCAGCAGCTCATTGGGGAGTTTGGCGTCGAAGAGTTCGGACAGCAGCTCTTTATTCCGGACGCAGGCAAGGCGGAGGAAAATCTAGCTGACCAGTAGCGCGCGTTCGGTTGACCGCGCAGCGCCCGTCTGCCACAATCGATTCCGATATGCAAAAGCCAGCACATCGGGCACGCAAAGCCGATCTGGAGCCGCGGCTCAAGCTCTGGGTCGAAAACAACGGCAAGACCGTGCTCGGAGATTTCCGCGTCGAGCTGCTCCAATGCATCAGCGAGACCGGTTCGCTGACCGAGGCCGCGGCTAGGATGGGCTTGTCCTTCCGCCGCGCCTGGGGCAAGGTACGCGAAATGGAGCAGAATCTTGGTGCGAAGTTGGT
>JBKKBW010000040.1:0-2455 GCA_046713635.1 Dehalococcoidia bacterium | reverse complement strand
GAATAGATTCGCGCCGGTGCAGGATACCACCTGCCATCTACCAGGAGAACGACTATGCCCGGCTGTAAAGATTGTGACGGGCGCAGTAGGTTTCGACGGCGGGAGGGACAAAGTAGCGCAGGCTTTGCCCTTGCTCGGAACGGGCCCTGACGTCCGTGGCGCTGATGTCGAGGCGGGGCATGTTAAACCACTCGATGTGGCTACTGAGGCCGGGCAGCAGAGTCTCGAGGACCGCGTCAGGTATCCTCTTGCCCCCTCGCGCGGCGGTGCCGAGGCGAGCCACTTCGGCCAGCCGGGCCGGGTCGTGCCAGTTAGACAGATCGGCTAGGGCGTCCGCGCCCAACAGAAAGAACAGTTCCGGTGCAGGATTCTTCGTTTGGAGAAGCGTCAGCGTATCGACAGTATAGGAGGGGCCGGGCCGTTCCAGCTCGCTCGTGTCGATTTCGAAAGAGTCGTTGCCTTCGACTGCCAGGCGTAGCATCGCCAAGCGGTGCGAGGCAGGTGAGACGGGGGCGCCGGCCTTTCTCCAGGGGTCGCCGGCCGGTACCCAGAGGACACGCTCCAGCCCCAACTGCTCGCGCGCCTGCTCCGCCAGCAACAGGTGGCCGTAGTGCGGCGGGTCAAACGTGCCTCCGAACACGCCGATCTTCAGAGCGGCCATTCAAGTTCCGTTTCGCCGAACCTCACACGATCACCCGCTTTCACTCCAGCGCGTTCGAGTGCTTTGATGACGCCCATCCGTCGCAAGCGACGCTCCACTTCGATGCGCACCTCGTCCGTTTCAGTGCCGAGCTTTTGCAGCACCTGTGCGGGCCGGGTGCCTATCACAGTGAAGGCACCGCCCGCCTTCTTCACCATAAACGTCTCGATCGGTTTCGGCCGGAAGACGACTTCCTCCTCAGGCGGCCGGTCGGCGCGTATCTTGCGCACGCGGTCGAAGAGGGCCTGCGTAAGGTCGTCCGTGCCGTCGCCTGTTGCGGCGGAGATCGGGTGCGCCTCCACGGCCTTGCGGCGCATCTCCCGGGATAGCTCCGCTGCTTTCTCACGGACGCCTGGCAGATCGGTCTTATTAAACGCGAGAATCCACGGCTTATCCACAAGTCCATGCCCGAAGGCTTCCATCTCCCGCCTCACCGTGGTTATTTCAGCGAGCGGATCACCGCCGCTTGCGTCGACGACGTGGACAAGCACGACAGTACGCTCAATGTGCCGGAGGAACGCGATGCCGAGCCCTGCTCCCTCGTGCGCTCCCTCAATCAGGCCGGGGATATCCGCCACCACCATCGCGTCGTAGCTAGTCTCCACAACCCCCAGGTTGGGCTCCAGGGTCGTGAATGGGTAAGCCCCGATCTTAGGACGCGCTTGGGAGATTGCCCGGAGAAGCGACGATTTGCCAGCGTTAGGCAGGCCCACTAGCCCTACTTCAGCCAGCATCCGCAGCTCTAGCCTGAGTCCAACCTGCTCCCCTGGCAGACCTCTTTCTGCAATGCGGGGCGAACGGCGGACGGAGTTCGAGAAGCGCGCGTTCCCCTTACCTCCCTGGCCACCCTCCGCAACGACGATCCTCATCCATGGCCTGACGAGGTCTGCCAGGGGCTCGTCGCTGTCCGAACGAAGGACAAGCGTGCCAACAGGCACTTTCACTACGGCATCTGCCCCGTTTTTCCCGTGCGACTTACTTGTGCGCCCATGCTCGCCGGCTTCAGCGCGGATAACTTTTCTTGGACGAAGGTCGTTCAGCACGACCAGCCCCGGATCGGCTAACAGCACGACATCGCCACCATCCCCGCCGTCACCGCCGTCTGGTCCCCCGCGCGGAACGTAGCGCTCCCGCCGAAAGCTGACGTGGCCATTTCCACCATCGCCTGCCGTAGCCCTAATAGAAATTTCATCAAGCATGATAGGCCGTTTCTCTTTAGTACTCACCATCATAGTAAGGCAGTGGGAAGTGTGGAGTAGGGGCGCTGGGCAGTAAGGGCTAGGCGACGGAGCGCTTGTTGAGGAGGCGTTCGAGGTGCTGAACGTCAGTGCGGGTGTCGGGGATGCTACTGACCTCGCGTTCAATTCGCTTGAACGCGCTGATGACCGTCGAGTGATCGCGCCCCCCGAGCAGGTGGCCGATGTCTGTTAGAGGTTGCGACCCGAATCGACGAAGGAGGTAGATTGCAACGTGTCTCGGGTAGGTGATGTCCCGTGCCCGCGACGGACCGGCCAGTTGCTCGCGGGACACCCTGAAGTACGAGCACACCGCGTCGATAATCCGCTGCTGCGACGGACGGGCCGAGCCGCTGCGCAACGGAGAGAGCGCTTTGCGGGCGAGTTCCGGGGTAAGATCCGCGCCGGCAAGCTGGCTGAACGCCAACACCTGGTTCAGTCCACCTTCCAGTTCGCGCACGTTTTCGTAGGGCATTTCTGCGACGAGCTGGAGGACTTCTTCGGGTAGGCCGGCCTGTAG
>JBKKBW010000039.1:0-1959 GCA_046713635.1 Dehalococcoidia bacterium | reverse complement strand
ATCTGGAAGGAAGCCTACGTTCTTTACGTAGAGAGCGTTCAACAGGACGGTCTCGTGCGTAGGGTTCCACGTAATCAGTTGGATCGAATCGAAGTCGAGTGCTTCCTGCGCTGCGACTACGGTACGCTTGAGCCGTTCGACGATTGGCGTGGTGGATGACAGACTTGTGCTGACAGTCGTCATGAAGTCAAGCTGACGCTCGACCTGGCCTCTCTTTCGGGCCTCGCTGTGGGCAAGGATCTGGAGGCGACACATGTTCTGCAGGACACCACGCTCATCGTCGGAGAGCGGCGGACAGGAATCCTGTTCGCCCACTAACGTGAACATCCCTAGGAGGCCTCGCCGTTCAGTCACGGATACGTTCTCAATCCAAGTGCCGAGAGGAAGGAGGGACGGGTGCTGACCAAGCAGGATTCCGAGTCGACTTTCCAGTACCGGAAACGCCCTATCGACCTGCTGAGGAAGGACACCACCTACTTGGCCATCGCTTACCGCTGCCTCTAGTGCCCGACCGAGCTCCTCTGTCTTGGTGAAGAGACCGAGTGTGACGAGCTTGTTACTTGACGTCAGGAGTCGCAGACAGGCGAGGTACGCCCCCAAACGAGAGCCTATCCCTTGTACGAACTCCTGTGCATCCCGGGCATCGATTGCGAGTGCAAGGCGGTTGAATGGATGTTGCAACATTGCAGGCCCTTGCTAATTGTCGGCATTTCCCGGCTTCCCGCTCAGAGCGCCGATCCGTGAGGCGGGCAAGGAGCCAGAATCTGGTCGGAGTATCAGAACATCTGGACTACGCCAGCGGAGGGCAGCGGCAGCGACACGTGCAAGCTGGCCAGAACTCCCCTTAGCTTGTCATGGGCGTGGTGCGGGCGGACCACAACGCGGGTCAGCTACATGAAGTGAACGAGGAGCACGGCAGTCCACGCGGCCGCAGTTGCGGTCGCGAGCGCGAGGATGAGCGCGGTCTTGACGGCGCGTTCAGGTGTCATTGGCGAGCTAGTCTAGCACAAAGGGAAACGCCCTCGTTTATGACGGGACGAGGGCGTTCATGCCGGTCCGGCAAGGACAGGCAGCACCTAGCTTACTCCGCGTTACTGCCGTCGTCAACTGATCCGATTGGCTTCGTCGGGAAGCGCTCTTTTTCGCGCTTCGCCCGACACTGGTTGTACAGCGCCCCATCAATGCTTGGGCCGTTTCACTCCGCGAGCTCGTCGTACTTGCTGTCGTCGGGAGGCCAGTTCGAGCAGTCAGGCCGGAAATGCCAAGCGTATGTGTTACGCGGGTGCTAATCGGGCAGTCTTCTCTGCGCGCGTTTACGCCGCCACGCGTATGCCGATTCCTTCCTTGCTCGGCGAAACTCGGGATCGGTGCGCCAGCGCTCTTTCACGCGTTCATTTTTCCGTCGCAGATACTTGGCGTGACGCGCTGGGTCGGCCTTAAGAGCTTGCCAAGCCTTGCGACCGCGCTCGCGCTCTCTCGCGGTCCGCTGCCGTGATTGTTGCCCGGTCGGCCTGCGCCTACGGCGCACCCGCTCCTTTGTTTGATATGACGTGCCAATACCCAGCCGGTTGGCGGTCATCC
This sequence comes from Dehalococcoidia bacterium, assembly GCA_046713635.1. Classification (GTDB taxonomy): domain Bacteria; phylum Chloroflexota; class Dehalococcoidia; order DSTF01; family RBG-16-68-14; genus JBBDXS01. Next base: position 378 of record JBKKBW010000039.1, on the reverse strand, counting down.
GCACTAACTCGTGTGAGCACGGAATTAGGGCGGCAGCTTCGCGTAGGGAGCGAGAACGCAGGGCACTTCGATCGGCGCGAAGCCAACAGGTGACAGCGTCGGTCGCCCTTTCGAAATGTCTTCGGCAGGCTGGGCATCGGTAGGGACGAGCGGAAGGCGGCATCCAATCATGCTAGCGGAGCTTCGCCTGAAGAGAGTAGGTCGCGATCTGAGATGCTAGGCGCGGCCGTAGCGGTCGAAGCTGCACGGGAGGCGCCGATGCAGTTTGGTCGCCAACCCAGACCCCTGATGTAAGGGTTGATGGTTCCACAGCCGAGCGCGAGACAAATTTTATGAAATCAATCCCACGGCATCGGTCGCGATTGACGGGCGACAAGC
>JBKKBW010000038.1:0-1954 GCA_046713635.1 Dehalococcoidia bacterium | reverse complement strand
ATCCAGGTGCACGGCGCGCTGGGCTACTCGACGGACACGCCGCTGGCCGAAATGCTGAAGCACGCTCGATCGGCGCGGCTAGTCGACGGCGCCGACGAAGTCCAACAGCAGACGATCGCGCGCAACGTCATCGCGGCGTACAAGGAGACGGGCCGGACGTGGGCGGCAACGGGAGAGCTGCTGTAGGCGACCGTCCCCCGGGCCTTTCTACAGCCGCACACCAGCGCCTCCTACAGGTCGCGCAACTTGTAACGACTGTCCGAACGGTTCGCGGACCGCTTCTTTTCGCATGGACGGCCCCCGGTTACTGTTAAAATGGCCCCGCCATGACCAAGACCTACGACATCGTGACGATCGGCGGCGGGCTGGGCGGCTCGGCTCTGGCGATATCGATGGCGCGGAGCGGGGCTCGCGTACTGGTGCTGGAACGAACTACACAGTTCAAGGACCGCGTTCGAGGGGAAGGCATGTCCCCGTGGGGCGTCGCGGAGGCGAAAGAGCTGGGCATTTTCGACCTGCTGCGCTCCGTCGGCAACGAACTGCGCTGGTGGGACTGGTCCTTCGGCAAGCAGCGCGCGTTCCACCGCGATCTGATCGAGACAACGCCCATGCGCTGCCCAATGATGACCTTCTATCACCCCGAGATGCAGGAAACGCTCCTCTTCGCAGCGGCGGATGCGGGCGTCGAGGTGCGCCGCAACGCGACCGTGCGATCGGTAACACCAGGAAGCCCTCCGCGCATCACGTTCGAGGACGCTGCCGCCAGCACAACCGAGGTGGAGTGCCGGCTTGCGGTTGGCGCCGACGGCCGTACCTCACTCATGCGCCGCTGGGGCGGCTTCACCACGCATCAGGCGCCTGAGTGCCTGTTCGTCTCCGGCGTGCTCGTAGACGGGATGCCGGTTGAAGAGGATACGCTTCGCATGAACATGGACCTTGCGACCGGCATCATGTCGTTCCTAAACCCGCAAGGGAAGGGCCGCGTCCGCGCGTACCTGGTCTGGCGAAAGGACGCGGGACTGCAGTTCCAGGGAGAGGGTGATACGGACCGCTTCTTTGAGGAGTCGAATCGCACGGGCCTGCCACAGGAATTCCTCGCCGGGGCGCAGCCCGCTGGACCGCTCGCTACGTTCAGCGGCGCCGATACTTGGGTCGATCACCCGTACGCGAACGGCGTGGCCCTGACCGGCGACGCGGCTGCGTCGAGCGACCCCTCGTGGGGACAAGGGCTCTCGTTGACACTGCGCGACGCTCGCGTCCTACGGGACCGGCTGCTGGCCGACGATGACTGGGAGCGAGCCGGGCACGCATACGCAGAGGAGCACGACCGGTACTTCGGCGTGTGCCGTACCTTCAACGACTGGTTGACGGAGCTGTTTTACACGCCGGGGTCCGAGGGAGACGCGAAGCGGGCGCGCGCCTTGCCCCTCATAGCACAAGATGCGAGTCGCCTACCCGACGCGGATTTCAGCGGGCCCGACATGGTGTTGAACGAGTCGACGCGACGACGGATGTTCGGCGAGGAGTAGCGATGGCGGATAAAGACCTGATAGAGCGCGCGAGATACGCGCCGCTACGCTCTACGCCAATCGATCCCGTGGCGGAGGCGCTTGAGACCTTTCCGTATGGGCTCTACATCGTCGGGTCGCGGGGCGCGGACGGGACGCTGAACGGCATGATGGCCGACTGGATGATGCAGGTGTCGTTCAAGCCACGGTTGGTGTGCTGCTCGGTGGAGAACGACGCGACGACGCTGCGCTTTATCCGCGAGACGAACGCGTTCACTGTCAACATCCTGCCTGTCGAGCAGCGCGAGCTGGCGGCGCACTTCGCGCAGCCGCGCGACGCTTCGAAGATCAAGGGACGCTCTGAGGAAGAGAGCGTGCGCGTGTACGACAAGCTGGTGGGCGTCATGTACTCGCGGGGGGAGCTGACGGACTGTCCTGTGCTGGAC
>JBKKBW010000037.1:0-2356 GCA_046713635.1 Dehalococcoidia bacterium | reverse complement strand
AACGCACGGCCCGACGATGGCCGCTGGACTGCCGACATCCTGCTGGAAACGTCCTTCCAAATCAGCACGTTCGGCGAGGACCAAGGCGGCGAGCTGTACGTCGCGGACTTTGACGGCGGCGCACTCTATCGCATCGAGGCTGACTAGATCGCTACTAAGACTTGCGTCGCCCCAATGGGGCCTTCGCGAGGCTCCGTTGACCACGCAGCCTTCGGCGTGATACATAACGAACGCCGTAACACCGAGAGTAGAAGGAGACCAGCGTGGCAACCAGAATCGAGCTAGCCAAGCAGTACATGCAGCTTCAGGCTGACCAGAAGCGCGAAGAGTCAATGGACATGCTCTCCGAGGACGTGACCATGACCAACCCAATGACCGGTACCATGAGCGGCAAGGCCGCGCTTCAGGCCGCTATGGCCAACGCGCCCGCCGGTCAGATGCAGATCAACTGGGGAGAACCCGCCGAAGACGGCGATACCGTCAGCATCGTGGGCACGGGCAGCCCCTTCGGGAACATCAAAGTCGTGCTCGGCTTCAACGCCTCGGACGAAATCGACAAGATCGACATCGGGCTGGCCTAGCTAGACACAGGCGGACAGCCCTCGCTACCATGCCTGGGCCAATCCAAGGGAGGAAGCCACTCTTGGCTCATTCGAAGTCTGCTCTGAAGCGCCACCGCCAGTCTCTCAAGCTGCGCGAAGCCAACAAGTCGCGGATCACTGCGGCCAAGTCTGCCGTCCGCAGGGCCCGAGAGGCACTCATCGAAGGCAAGCGCGACGAGGCGGAAGCCGCCGTCCGCGAAGCGTCGTCGGTGCTCGATCGCGCTGCGCAAAAGGGCATCGTTCACAAGAACAACGCGTCGCGACGCAAAGCGCGTCTCGCGCGGGCGCTCAACACGGGTGTGCCGGAGAAGGCCACCCCCGCCAAGCGCCGCCGCACGACAAAGACCAAGTAGTCCTCCGTCCTGCGCCAACCCCAAGCCGATGAAAGCGCTTGTCTTCCACGAGCCCGGTCGCATCGCCGTGGAGAACGTCCCTGACCCTTCCCCGGGCCCGGGCGACCTCGTAATCGACATCGCCGCTGCCGCCATCTGCCACTCCGACATACGTGTCTATCTAGGGCAGAAGCACGCTAAACCAGGAGTCGTGCCTGGACACGAGATGGCCGGCTTCGTCAGCGCAGTCGGCGACAGCGTAGATGATTTCAGGCCAGGCGATCGAGTCGTCATCTGCCCGATCGTCGCCTGCGGCAAGTGCGTGTTCTGCCTCTCCGGCCGCCAGCATCGTTGTGTGTCACGCCAAACGCTGGGCTATGACGAAAACGGAGGACTGGCCGAGCGTGTGCTCATCCCCGCCCAGCTCCGCGCTGTCGGTCATGTGCTCCGCCCGCCCGCACGGCTCTCGCTGGAGCGCGCCTGTTTCACCGAGCCGCTCGCTTGTGTCCTCAACTCGCTAGAGACGTGCCACCTGCACGCTGGTAGCAGCGTTGTTGTCATCGGCGCCGGTCCCATGGGGCTCTATCATGTCTTGCTCGCGCGGAAGCTCGGCGCCGGCTCGATCATCGTCAGCGAGCTTGATCCTGCCCGGCAAGAGTGGGCGAAGCGCCTCGGCGCTACCGTTGTCATCGACCCAACCCAGACGGATCTCGTCGCCACCGTAAAAGAGCACACCGGTGGAATGGGCGCCGAGGCGGTGATCATCACGGCAGGCCTTGGGAGCGTGGTCGAAAGCGCACTCGCAATGACCCGGCCGCAAGGCTACGTCAGCCTGTTCGCCGGCTTCCCGCCAAACACCCATGCCGACTTCGACGTAAATCTGGTGCACTACAAGGAGATCCGCCTCACTGGTAGTCAAAACGCTTCGCCGTCGCAGTACCAGAGAACGATCGACCTACTTCCCCACCTACCAGAGATCGACGAGCTCGGTACACACCGCTTTTCGCTGACTGACGCCGCTCAGGCGTACGAGGTGCGGCTCCGCAACGAGGGCCTAAAGTCGATGGTAGTAGTAAACGAGGAAGCCTAGCGCGAGCCGTCGTCCGTATCGGACGTGGTGATCGTGAAGTTACGGTCTTGTACGTCCTGGCCAAGGACCACAACGATATCTACGTCACCAATCGTGGGGAGCGCTCGATCGTCAGCGGTCGCGGGACGGATCTGGCTTGTCGGCACGCCAAGCAGATTCGCGACGCGCTGCGCTGTCGAATCCTTCCCGGTAAGGTCGATGATCGCCGTCTCCGGCAGCAGCGTGCCGTCGGCACCAGATGTAGCCAGCACCGAATCGGGCGAGAAACCAAACTCTGTAAAGTACGTCGCAACTTGGCTGGCCAGGCCGTCTGTCCCAGAGGCGTTCTGCAC
>JBKKBW010000036.1:0-4545 GCA_046713635.1 Dehalococcoidia bacterium | reverse complement strand
AAAAGTGCAGTGGTGCTGCTCAGAGCGATTCGCGGGACGCCCGCGACCACCGCGCGGGGGCTACGGAGCGTTTAGACCTGTATCACCGGCCGACGCGAGCAGTGTCTGGAGCTTCGCGGCGTTGACGACGGACTGGTCCTCCGTCTTGGTGCTAAACGACAGGTACAGCTCATCGACTTCGGCGGCGAGCTGCTCGATGCGCGGGAGCCACTCCGACAGCTCTTCGTCGCTGTACCACCAGCTCAGCCGCTCTTCCATGTTCGCCTTCTTGTCGGCGAAGCGCTCCGCGTTGCGCCCGCGGAAGCGCACCAGCGCGATCGATGCCGTCGCGGCGGCTATGGGCGGGAAGCTCTCCTTCAGCCCGGGCGGCTCGTCGACGCAGCAGAGGCCGCAGCGCAGCTCGCGCAGCAGGTCGAGCGTGACCGGCAGCGTCTCGTCGTCCGCCCACCGCCGGTCGCGGAACTCGACGACGACGTTGTCGTCCGGAAACAGCTCGCGCGCCTTGCGCAGGTACGCGCGATTGTCGTCGGACGGCACGAACCAGGGCGGGAAGTCGATCAAGATCGCGCCGACCTTGCCAGCGTCGCGCAGAGGGTCGATGCAGCGTTGAAAGACCGACGCCATCTCGGCGCTGACCTCCTCCGGCACGTCCTTGTAGTACACTCGCGACTTCTTGGCAGCCTCCGCCGGCAGCGCGTCGCGGAACGACTTCGGTATCGATTGCACCGGCGTTGGGTGCTGCGTGAAGAGCGCGAACGCCTTGACGTTGAACTTGAAGCCTTCGAGCACGGCGTTCGCCCAGCTCTCGGTGTTCTTGCGCGAAGGGAACGCGTAGTACGTGCTATCGATCTCGCCGAAGTTGAAGCGCTCCGAGTAGTAGGCGAGCCGGCCAGGCGTGTCCTTCAACTCCGGCGGGTAGAACTTGCCGGAGGCGACGAACGAGCGGTCGGCCCAGGAGGAGGTACCGATGTAGACGCGCGCAGTCATGCGCCCATGGTAGCGGGCGCGCGACGAGTGGGCGGCTTATGAATAAGCAGCGACCACTGCCGCCGTGTCGGTGTGCGCCCGGAAGTGCGTCACCTTGCCGCCCTTGATCGTCCAGACCATGACGACGTCGCGCTTCAGCGGCTTGCCGGTCTTCTTCACCACGGACTCGAGGTGTACGAACGCCACGACCTTGTCGTACTGGGCGATGTACTCGTTCGGGTCGAAGACTTCTATCTCTTCGTCGTCGCCAAGCTGCGTGAAGAACTTGAGCACAGCCTCCTTGCCCTTGAACGTGCCGAAGGTGGGGACGGCGGGGTTGGGGTTGAGTTGGTGCTCGACCCACTCGACGTTGTCGGAAAGCTTGTCGAGCACGGCCGGCACGTCGCCGCGCAGGAATGCGCCGTAGATAGCTTGTACCAAGACTGTGTGTTTGTGCTTGCCCAAAGCGATTTGCCTCCGTGCTAAACGTTAGTTGGATGACGCTACCGAAGGCGATGATAGCACGAGCAGCCTTCCGATCAAGGTGCCGGGAGAACGGACGTCCGGCGTCGGCTATAATCGAACGAAGCCGGGTCCGGCGAAGGAGGTCACGCGGCGCCGCATGCGAATTGCCTTCATCCGAGTCCACAAAGACCCATCGAAGGGGCAGGGGAGCGCCGCGAAGGAAAGCAGCAGCTCGAAGGGCATCATCGCCGAGCTGGTGAAGCAACGCGTGGCGCAGGGCGCCGAGGAGTGGCGCTTCTCGATCGATGGCTCGAACGGAGACGGCGGGCTGCTGCCGGTGCGATCGTTCGACAGCGAGGCCGCGAGAGGCCTGCGAGAGTACGTGCAGAGAACCGGCGCGCCGGACGTCGTGTGGGTCGAGGGTTCCGATTGTCCACCACACCTTCGTGAGGTGTTCGATCTCTGTCCGTCGAGCCTGAAGATCGTCTATTCGAAGGACTGGAAGCCGCAGAAGATCGAGGGGCTCGCGTCGTACGATCTCTGCCTGGTCGATGAGGACTGGCAGATTGAGAAGCTGGCGCCGCAGGGCGTCCGCGCAGCGGTCTGGGACAAGCTGATCGATTATGAAGCGACGCACAAGCCGACCGAGTGCAAGAAGCGATACGACATTTGCTACGTCGCGCACCTGCGACGGCGGAAGCAACACGAGCTGCTGTTTCGAGCGATGGCGAAGCTGCGCGACCGGAGGCTGACGTGCGTCTGCACCGGCGGCGACCCGGACGGGCGGCTCGATCAGCTGCGGGCGCTGGCCAGCGAGCTGGACGTCGCGGTCGAGTTTGTCGGTGACGTATCAAAGGCGGAGGTGAATCGCTATGTGAACGAGTCGCGGATCGGCGTTATCTGCTCGCGCGAGGATGCGGCGCCGCGCGCGCTGCTGGAGTACATGGCCGTGGATGTGCCCGTGCTGGTCAACGCGGAGCTGCTGGCGGGCGCGCGCTACGTTGGACCACGAGCGGGCCTGCGGTGCGAGCCGGATAAATTCCACGCAGGCATCGCGGAGCTGCTGGACGGGATCGATGGTTACGCGCCACGCGCGCAGCTACTGGAGCGCTTCTCGCGCGCGCGTGTGATCGAGAAGTTCGTCGCTATCCTGCGCGACGCGTCGGCTGCGGCGGGCAAGGATATCTCGCTGGGCGCGCTGACGACATCTGGAGTGGGGGGAGCTGACTAGTGCACCGCACGCCGCACCGCATCCTGTTCCCACGCGACTTTAAAGAAACGCCCGATGGCAAAATGCGTATGTCTGGTGACCACGTGAAAGTGCGCGACTACTTCGAGCACGCGCTGGCGCACCCGGAGCTGGACCCGTACCTGTACTTCACGCCGCGCTCGGCTTATGAGACGAGCGATGTGTGGGACGGCGTGGCGCCGGAGCGCATTTTGCGTGAGCTGGACGGTGATTCGTTCGATCTGTTCTTCGTTACGGGCAAGGAGTGGAAGCTGCTGCCGCGTGACATCGAAGGGTCGCGGCTGATCCAGTATGTGCAGTCGATCCGGCAGTGCGATCCGGAGCACCGGCTCTACCGCTTTTTCAAACGACGTGCGCACCGGATCTGCACGAGCGACGAAGTCGCCGCGAGGACTGGGCCGCTCGTCGAGGGTGACATAGCGGTGATACCCAACGGCATACCGCTCGATATCTTCCGGCCGGACGCTGACCGACAGCCGCGCTCGGTCGTGATCTGGGGCCGCAAGTCGCCGGAGATCGCGGAGGGATTGCGGCGGGCGCTGGTGAAGCGCGGCTTCACGGTCGATCTGTTGATCGACTTTCTGGCGCGCCGCGAGTTCGCTGCCCGGCTGGGACGCAGCGACATCGCGATCACGCTGCCTGCACAGACGGAAGGCTTTTTTCTACCGGCGCTCGAAGCGATGGCCTGCGGCGCACTTGTGGTCTGCGCGGACGCCGTCGGCAATCGAAGCTTTTGCATAGAAGGCGAGACGTGCCTGATGCCTCCGGCAAACAACATCGCTGCTCACGCGGCTGCTGTCGAGCGACTCGCCGAGGACGGGCCTTTCGCCGAAGGGCTACGGACACGCGGGGTGCAAATGGCGCAGAGCTTTTCGCTGGAACGTGAGCGCGCGGCGTTCCACCGCTTCGTGGACGAGCGCGTGCTGGCGTCGATACCTGCATGATCATCCTGCTCTACCACAACATCCTTGCTCACCGGCCAAGCGCGTTCAACATGCTCGCGCGGCCGGACTGGCTCACGATCGATGAGTTTGACGAGGAGATCGCGTCCCTCGCCGAGCGTTTCGATATCGTATCTCTGGATGACATCGCAGATGCGGTTAAGCATGGCCGCAGTATTTCACGGGCGTGTGCGATCACGTTCGATGATGGGTATTCGGGTGCGTACAAGTATGGCTTGCCTGTCCTCGAGAAGTACGGAGCGACCGCGACGTATTTCGTGATCACGGGCCAGCTGGACGGCGATGCGACCTCGGCCTACGACTTCTTCGACCGGCTCGAGGCGCGGGTATTCCTAACAAAAGCAGGGAGCATCGATCTCAGCGGGTTTGGTCTGAATGCGATGCCGCTGACGTGCGACGCCTGCAAGCTGGCGTTCGTTAAGTACATGAACCGCGAGATCAAGACAGTGCCTGAGTCGCAGTACAAGCGGGTCGCCGCTTCACTTTACGAGCAACTCGGAGTCGATGAGAGCGCGACTATTGCGTATCTCAGCCACGAAGTGTTTCAGCCAATGAGCTGGGACGACGTAGGCGACGTATGGCGTCGCGGCCATGTCGTAGGATCGCACTCGCGGTCGCACCGGGCGCTCAGCCAGCTTGATGAGCAGACACTCAGCCGTGAGGTGCGCGGCTCCTACGATGACCTTTCGTCGCACGTCAACGCGGAGACCTTTGGGCTGGCGTATCCGTTCGGACTTGCGGAGCACTACAACGAAGCCGTAATCGATGCATCCAAAGGGGCTGGCTTTTCTTACGCTCTTACGGCGATACCGGGTGTGAACGACGAGCACACAAGCCCCTTCGAGCTGCGGCGCGCGACGTTCCGCGAACTGAAGAAGCTTCGGCTGGCGCGGTAGCATGGCC
>JBKKBW010000035.1:0-1051 GCA_046713635.1 Dehalococcoidia bacterium | reverse complement strand
GAACTTCGCCCGGGCGCGAATCCCCTCAAGCGTGCGTTTGATGTCGTCCGTCGCCTTGGGGGCGGGGTGCACTTTGAAAAACTTCTCCACGTCCTTGGCATGCGTTTCGGCGGGTATTCCTCCCGCTGCGGCCGAAATGATGCGCCCCAGAATCGACGACTCTCCATAGCTTTTGTCGATTGTCCGCCAATTCTCTTTGACCAACGCCCATGCGACTGGCCGTGTGTCAACTGGCGTCCCGGTGAAGACATGGACGCCATCCTGTGGGCGCACATTGCCTGAGTTCAACGTGTAGGCAACAGCGCGGCGCAGGGGTGCCTCGCTGCGGAACGCTCCAGTCGCTTTCAGCAGCTGCACCTTCGTCTCCGGCAGATGAGCCTTCTCGTAAAGCGCTATGAGCGCGTCGAGCACCTCGTCGCCCCCCTGCCGGGCCGCGCCGGTGAAGATCAAGCCTTGCAAATTAGGCGGCACGGACGCGAGGTTCTCGTTGAGAGCGTCGAAACGCCGGTGCATTTCTTCGATGGTCGTGCTCTCTCCAAAATAAATCGACGCATCGAGCACGATCGCGCGCAACAGCTGCTGCTCCGGAGATTCGCCAGGGCATTCTTCCCAGCCAATTTACTCAACCGCCAAATGCAGCAAGTCCCTGGCGAACCTCTCCAAGCGCGGCATTTGATCGTTGCCGACGAAAATTTCCGCCAGGGAACGGAGGCCGGATATCAGGCCGCTCCAGACGTGGTAGTTCTCCTCGCCGCCGTAACCCTGGATAAGTTTTAAGTACGTGCCTACGGGCAGATAGCCGGCGCGCATCAGCGTGTAGGCGTCCGACTGCAGGCCGTAGCGGTCGAGTGCGGGGAAGGATGTAACTGTCGCCGCGAGGTCGCTCCAACCCTCGTCGTCGTAGTGCGAGAGATAAAAGCCGCGCTGCCCTGCATTCAGCTTCACGCCCTTGGGCGCCGGGATTTCCTTCGCGCGCTCCGTCAGGGGCATCATTGCCGTATTTGGTTGGTGGTCGATCATCGACACGGGTATGTCCCAGAGCGCCTTGTCC
>JBKKBW010000034.1:0-1475 GCA_046713635.1 Dehalococcoidia bacterium | reverse complement strand
ACCCGAAGTTGTATGCTCTGCACAGGAGATCGTCGTCGGCGCAGTCTCCAGCCGGGCCACGGCCGCCGCGATCGGCGTGCTCGCCGAACGCGCCACTGATGTTCATGTACAGCGACGGCGCCGTTGGAGCGTTCGCCGCCCAGGTGTACTCAGTGAGCAGGCACTGGTTCTCGGTGAAGGGCCGGCCATGGTTCACGCCCACGATGATGAAGTCACGGTATTCGTCCGGCAGGCCGTAGCTGCACTGCGGGAAGCTGATGTCCCAGCCGCGCCCGGTCGCCGGGTAAGGGTTGGCCGTTAACGTTGTCGACGCCGTCGCAAGCAGCGCGAGTGCAACGAGCACGCTCGCGGCAAGCAGGCTCGCGAGCGCTGCCCTTATCGCGAGGAGCCCCGTTTGTCGGCCCGTCCGTCGGTGCTGTGGCATGACAGTCCGTGCTCCCACCCAGCGAGCCGAGTATAACGAGGATGAGGGCCAGGGCCACGCGAGCACCTGTCCGCCGCTTGCTACCGCGGCATCACGGACGACCGATCCGTCCTCGATCTCTGCGACTGGTCCGCTACGCGCCCCTAGAGGCGGGAGCCCTCGCGTAGGGCTGTCGTCGTCGTCTAGGGTGCTCTTTGATTGAAAAAGAAAAAAGGAAAACAAAGGGGCTCTTTCTGAATCTGGCCGTGGCTGATCATGGCCCGAGCGTACGCCGAAGCTGATATATCTCCAAGCGTCTGATGTCACTTTTGGGCAGATTTTACAGAGTTGCTTCGAGCATGAGGGCACCTAGGAGCAGCGTGGGCAACATCCCAGATGTACAATCCAATGCAATGGCAGACGAACCTGGTGCCGCCTCAGATTTGGGCCACCGCTTCGACGGTGAAATGATGAGCATCTACCTTCGTGCCAAGAAGGAGTGCCACTACAACGCCACGAGATTTCTCCAGATGTTGGAGCAAGGCGGAGTGACTGCAGCGAAGCAAATCCTAAACGCGCCGAACACATCTGATGGTTTCTCTGCGCTCTGGGAACTTCGAAGGCTGGATCTCACCGTGGAAGCCTTGGTCTTGCGAGATCCTTGGCAGCAGCTCTTCACAGCTGACGAGCTTTCAACTGCTCGACAACGGTTAGATGATTTAGGCTACTCTGACGCCTGCCTGTGGAAGCGATTCTTGTCTGGGTGGCAATTGGCGGCGTTCTAGCCAGCCTTTCGCTTGTCGGCTGGATGACTAGTGTTGTCTTAGCCTGGAGGCAAACGGCGAAGCTATACGATGAGCGGATAACCGAGCTCAACTCGCTTGAGGACCTTCGACGGCAACTGAATGCGTATCGTGGTGAGCTCGAGAAACGTGCGCAGGCCGTTCAAAGCATCGTCGACGAAAAAAGCCAGGGATTTCCGTGGCTCGCACAAGCGTTTGCTGACTACTTTTACCTGGAAGACCTTCGCGCAGCGAGTCAACTCGTGCACAAGAAGCATCCTGCACGGAAG
>JBKKBW010000033.1:0-6385 GCA_046713635.1 Dehalococcoidia bacterium | reverse complement strand
GGCAACGCGATGCGTCAGATGGGCGCGGGACATCCGCCCTCCGGCAGCGAATCGCTTCCGATCGAAGAGTTGAAGCTCGAAGCGTGGCGCATGCTGCGCGCGAACGAAGCTAATCCCGACGTGAACGCCGCCATCGCCGCCGCAACAGCGCTCATGCTCGGACTGGCGGCGCGCGACGCGACCGGTCACGGCCAGTACCTGATGTCGACGATGATCGCCTCTAACATGTACGCCAACTCCGACGAGCTGATCGCGTACGAGGGCCGCCCGCCGGTCCGGCAAGCAGATGCCCAGCTACTCGGCATCAGCCCGTTCTATCGTCTCTACCAGGCCGCCGAGGGGTGGGTATTTCTCGCCTGCCTCCGGCGGCGCGAGTGGGAATCGTTCTGCCGCGCCGTCAAGCGCGACGACCTGGTATCGATCTGGGAGGCGGCCTGGTCGGACGGGTCGTCTGCCACCGACGCGCCCGCGACCGAGATCGAGCAGATCATGCACAGCCGTAGCGCCGTCGAGTGGGAGACGCTCGCTCGCGAACACAGTGTTCCGCTGGTCGCGGTCGAGCAGCGGGACCCGGGACGCGTCTGCCTCCAGGACGAAGACATGCTGGCCCAGGGATACGTCGTCCCGGTCGAGAGCACCACGTACGGTACGTACCTGCGCCACGGCTCCGCGGTGCAGTTCTCGGGCCACGAACTGAACTACGGGCCATGGGAGGCCGTCGGCGGCCATACTCGCGGAATCCTTGCCGAGCTGGGGTATGCTGACGGCGACATCGATCGCTTGATCGCAAACGGTGTTGTCGAGGACGCGGGAGGACAGGAGTCGTGACGAGCGAGATGATGGCGCAACGTCCGCTGCCGGAGGTCTCGGCGCTGACGGAGCCGTTCTGGTCGGCACTACGAGAGCGCAAGCTCGTCATCCAGCGTTGCCCGTCGTGCCAGACGCTGCGCTTTCCGCCTGAGGTTGGCTGCTTCGAATGCGGTTCGACCGAGTCGGCGTGGGCCGAGATGAGCGGTCGCGCGACGCTCTGGAGCTGGACGGTCGGCCACCCGCCGCTTTTGCCCTTCTTCACCGAACGCGCGCCCTGGCCCGTGGCGGTCGTACAGCTAGAAGAAGGCCCGCGCCTAGTGACGAACATCGTCGACGTCCCGGTCGACCAGTACGAGTTCGGCCTACCGCTCGTCGCCGACTACGAAGACGTGGAAGGCGACGTGACGCTGATCGTGTTCAGGCGCGCATGATGAACTATTCGTAGTACACTAGCTGGCCACCGTACGTCGGGTCCGCCCCGACATCTGCGGCGGTCGCGGACACCGCTTCAGCCGTCGGCAGGCCATCGCCAAGCATCCGCTCTAAGAGCCGTTCGGTCGCATCGTCGGTGTGCTGCGCTGAGACCAGGTCATCCCACCCGACAACAGCACGCGCGCCCTTTTCGATGAAGGCCCGCGCTAGCTCGTTCGTGGCAAGACCGCTGCAGCCCATCAACACAATCATGCTGCCCGGGAACGCGCCCTGCATGCTGGATTGGACAAACGAAGGCTTTATCCCGAAGTAGCGCGGCTCGTCCTTGAACCGCTCCAACAGCTCGCCTGGGTCCCCCGCAACCGTTTCGAGGTCAGCCGTCAGATAGTACGCCACGCTAAGCCGCCTCGACTCTTGGTCGCCGCCGTGCGCATCGTCACTGTACGGCTCCGAGGAGAACAGGAACGGTTCTTGCGGGTCGGTGTCGCCGGGGTCGCGCAGTACGAAGCCAGAGTGTGCGCGCACGATGACAAGCCCGTAGCCTTGCGACGGGAGCTCGCGATAATAGTCGACGGTGACGTCCTTACCCGGCACGTAGTCGACCGTGTAGCCCGATTCGACCAGTGTCCGCGTCACATCGTCGACGAACGCCTGGTCCGGCGAGGTGGACTGGAGCTGGTCGACGATCACTGCGGTCTTCGGCGCTGGGCCTTCGTAACCCGGCTCTCCGCCAACCGGGAGCTCTAGCCAGACAAATGCCAGCGCGGCGAGCGCGGCCAGCAAGATGCCGATGAAGGCTGTCCCTGTCCGAAGGTTTAGCATCGCGTATCGATTCTAACAGTTGGAGGGCAAGGGTCCGTCTGAGCCGCTCGCATGCGAAGGAAATCTGCCGGCTCTTAGGGCTAGCTACATGGACTTGGCCTTGAGTCGCGAAGCGAGAATGCAACATATTCGCAATCTCTTTGGCCTGGCCTGCAACGCCAAGCCAAAAGTACTGGCGCTAAGCTGGAAGCGTCACTTCTGGGCCACGCGCTAAGATTGAGCGAATGGCCAGGGAAGCGGCTCGGGCATTCGGATGCCCGTTGCGGACAGCTCGCGTAGCGGCGGCAGGTAGGCCCCAGGAAGGTAGGTCTCTGATGGACATATTGGGCCGAATGAATCTCGGCCTCATCGTACTAGCGGGGTGCGCTAGTGCGCTGATTATTGTCACCCAAAGCTCGGCCGGCGCTTCAGCGACTCTTAGCGTTGGCTCGGCGACTATCGCGCCGGGCGACGAAGCCACGGTGACGGTCAGGACGAGCGTGCCGAGTCCCGGGTTAGGGGCATGGACCGTCGATGTCAACGTTCAGGACCCGGACCAGGTATCGATAGTTGACTGCACAGCGGAATCGCACAGCGTTTGCAATCCGGACTTCGATGCGAGTTTGCCGACAGCTCGCTTCGCGGGCGCGAACGCGACAGGCCTGGTGGGCACTACTGTGTTGGGTACGGTCACGGTCCGTTGCGCAAGCACGGAAGGGTCCAGCGTTCTGGGCTTGGACACGGTCGGATTCGCCGATCCCACAATCGGAGGGCCGGTTGAGATCCCGGTGACGTTTAGCCCGGGAACGATTCGCTGCGACCGAGCCGCCGCGACTGCCACCCGAGCGGCCAGTGACGCAACGAGCACAGCAAGCGTCGGCGGTACGCCCACCACTACGGTTGGTGGTCTTCCGCCCGCAGGCGGAGGCTCTAGGGAGGATGCCCCGTTGCCGGTGTTGATAGTGGCGCTGGCGGGCCTTGGAATCGCCGGAGTCGTTGGTTACCAGGCGTTCCGGCTCCGCGCGCGCCGCGTCACCTAGTCAAACCTGAGAAGAGCGATGAGGAAAGGCTCCGAAGAGGGGCCTTCCTGCCATCTAGTGGGACGCGCGGGCTAGTCCAGATGCTCGATCGAGGTATTGCGCAGCACGGGGGTGAAGCCGCAGAAGGCAACAAATGGGTCGATGAAGCCCCGTACCCGGACTCGATCTCCGACTGACAGGTCCGCCGGGTCCAAGAGGATCCATGTCTCTGCGCCGGTCTCCAGTGCGAGACAATCGACCTCGCGGCCGAGCACCAGCACGACGGTGCCAACGAAGGTCCGCTCCGGCGGCAGTTGGTCGATAAGGCCGGCGGCGTACTGCAAGACAAAGCTGGCGTCGATGCTGTTCGTTGCTCCATCGCCGTTAATGTCGCCATTGAGCGGGCAATCAAGTGAGTCGAGGAGACCTGCTCCATGCTGCAATAGCAGCGCTGCGTCTATCGTGTCTATCGAATCGTCGCAATCGACGTCGCCCAGGACCGGCGCTGGAGTTGGTGTGGGAGTCGGAGATGGCGTCGCGGTTGGTGATGGCGTTTCGGTAGGCGTTGGTGTTTCCGTTGGTGGCACCTCGGTCGGCGATGGAGTGGCCTCCAGCGATGGCGTAGGCGTGATCGACGGAGTGGCCGTAGGTGAGCCGTCGGGCGTGCTGGTCGTCGTTGGTGTCGAGGAATCGCTCGGTGTGGTCGTTGGCGAGGGCGTCAGGTCACAGGCGAGTCCGGCGCCGAGAACGCATGGCGTTGGGCAGCCGATGCCTTGGACAACCGTCGGCAGCGAACACGTCGGCAACGGCGCGATCCCGGCTTCGGAGCCGCCACCGCTTACGGCGCGTCCCGTGATCAGCGCCGCGCCGATAGCTAGTAGCAACGCGGCGGCGCAAACGCCGGCGTTTGTAAACTGTTTTCCCATGGCTGCTCCTCGCGTCAGAATGCGCCGCCACGCGCGCCATAGAGTGTACGACGGCCGCTGCACAGCAAGCAAACATAATGCATGCTCCGGGCTTCATGGCGACCCTACGCCGACGCCTGGCAGAATTAGACCATCGGCGGCGGATGCGGTCTGTAGACTAGTCCAGAGGGGCGGCCAGGGATGGCCGCCCCTCCTTCTTTGACATGAGGAACTAGCGCCGCGCTACGCGCAGTCGTGGAAGTACTGGTTCAGCGCGTTAAGTATGTCGTCGACGCGCTGGAGGCCGTTCGGCTTGCGCAGGTCCCACTGGTCGCGTTTTCCGGGGTCCGGCTCTTCGGTGCTGCTAATGGGCGCCGCCGTCCGGTCGGTCTCAGGGTTGTAACCGGCAGCGTAGGGGGGCAACCCTGGATTGCCGTCAGTGTCATCGTCAAAGTACTGGTCAACGACCATGAGGATGTCATCAACGCGGTTCAGCTTGTCGCCGGACGGGTTCATGTAGTCGTTGGGGTTGCTGGGGCTGCGGCGGCCGCCGTCGAGCTCGTTGAGGCCGACTTCCTGCGCGTTTGTGCAGCCATCGCCGTCCGAGTCGATGTCGTGCGGATCATATGCGGCACTCCCGCCGACGTTGACAAAGAGCGGGTTGCTGAACGCCATGACGGTCACGCCGCTCTCACCCAGGTTGCCGTCAATCAAGTCGGCGAGCGTTGGGTTTGAGCCGGTGCTGATGTTGTTCGGGATCACCGGGAAGAGCGGCTCGGAGACGCCGTCCATGCCTCGCACCAGCACGACGACCCACGTGTCATTGGTGAGCCCGGTCAGGCTCAGCGACGTATCGGCCTCGTAATGCTGCGCGCCCGGTATCAGCGGGAAGTCGTTGATCGTGTTGACGGTGAAGTGCGTTCCGGCCGTCTGTACGACCGTTGGCGAGACGTTGTAGTAGGGAGGCGTCAGCACGTTATTGTCGTAGTCGTTGATCGTCGGCACTGTGTTGACGTAGTACTCAACGCGGTCGAACTCCGCCCACAACGGGCTTTCCACGTGTACGTCGATGGTTGCGGCGCCGTTCGTCGTAGAGATAAGCGTCGCCTGGCCGTGGCCCAGCCCACCGGACTGGCCGGTGGACGTTGCGCTACTCGTTACCTTCACGAAGGCGCTATTTGTGCCTGTCGCGCGGCCGCTGTTCACGTTGCCCGACAGCGTATCGGCGATGTCATCCAGCATCGTCACGTCGTCGGTTGGTGAAGCGACCATCGTGCGCGGGAAACCGGATTGGCTCGGGATGGTGGCGTGCGTGTCGGAGTCCGCCACGCTCGAACGAATGATGCCCTGGTTGATCATGTTGAACCAGTCGCCCATGTTGCGCCCAACGAAGCGGGTTAGGGTGTCGTTGCGGTCGCTTCCCTGCCACGACTCCAGCGCCGTGAACGAATCATCGAACAGGTTGACAATCGCTGGGTTCAGGCGTCGGGTTAGATTCTCGTTCCCATAGAGATCGTCCTGGGGCGGTGCATACGCCGTATCGACGGAGAGGCCGCCCGGCCCGAAGAACGAGTCGATGTGGTTGATCTGTACCGTATCGACACCAGGGTCAGCCAGCAGCTCATCGAAAATCTGAGAAGGTGGCTTTGTGTAGTTGCCGAAGCTCGGAAAGTCCATCCCGGCCGGCGCTTCTCCAGCCCAGTCGATCGCGCCGCCGTTCACCTTCGTCGGATCGATGGTGAGCGGCCATGCGTTGAAGTGGCCGTAGTCAGCCGTCGTCGTTTCTACGCCGGGGGCGACCGAGATCAGCCCACCTGCGCCAAGCGCAGCGATGTCCGGGTTCAGATCGGTGCGGTGCTCATGGTCCGTCGGCGTAAAGAAGTCGACGCCCTCGCCGAGCATCGAGATGACGCGCGCGTCCTTCGGAACTTCGCTGTCCGGGCTATCGATCTGGTGGACGTGGAAGTCGCCGGAGACGAAGCCCGTCGTATCGATCACGCGCGCGACCTGAGCGTTCACGGTCGTCAGGGCGCCCGCCGTGATGGTGATGTCTTCCTCATAGATCGAGTACTCGGTCCCGTGCGAGGCGACGACGCGGTAGCTTCCCGGTTCCAGGAAGACCTCGCCCGAGTCGCCGGAATGGTCAACGAAGATCACGTCTGCGATTCCGTACGGCAGCCGGTCCTGGCCGATCTCCCCGAAGATTGCCGTATTGATCCCCGGGGCGGTGTTGCCCGGGTCCGGGTTCGGGTCGAAGCCAATCACCGAGACTTTGGCCGCGATCGGGTTGCTTGCTTCGTCATCGATAAGGACCTGGATGCGGCCGCTAGCGGCGACGATGAAGTTCTGCGTCGATGTCGCGCCAGCGGTGATCGTGACGTTTCCGGGGTTAGGCGATGCGTCCAGGTGGCCGTCAAC
>JBKKBW010000032.1:0-2625 GCA_046713635.1 Dehalococcoidia bacterium | reverse complement strand
CTCTTGATCATCGGCATCGGCTGGGTGTTCGGCTAGTTCCAGGACCCGGCGATCTCGTTCCACTACGGCATAGCAGGCATCCTCGGCGCGATCGTGATCGCGATGATGTTCGCCCTGGTGCTGATGGCGCTCAATATCTTTATCGCCCTAGCAACGCGCAACACGGAGGCAACGTTCATCGTGAGCAACTTCCTCACGCTGCCGCTGCTCTTCACCAGCTCGGCGCAGCTTCCGATAGCGTTGTTGCCGGGTTGGATGCAGGCGGTTGCTCGCGTGAACCCGGTGACCTACACGATCGAAGCGATGCGTATCATGCTAAACGGTCCAGACGCGGCAGCGAACGGCCAAGCCGGGCTCGATATCGCTATGGCGGCTGCGCTGCTACTCGTGCTCGGGGCGATCACGATGGGGGTCGCCACGCAGCGCTTCCGAAGCGCGGTGGGCTAGCTTCCAGCTCGTCGCGCCAGCAGCCAAGATCCCGCCACCACGATCGCCATCGCTGCGCCCGCGAGCGCGATCCAGGCTCCCTGGAGCTGGCGGCCAGCGCCGGCGGCGCCCGTTAGTTCTGCGTCGCCGCCGACTTCATGCGGTCCGGCAAAGCAAGTGTCCGATCCTGTATCAGTGAACGTCCCACCAGCGACGGGCACGAACTCCCAGTCGTAGCTCGACGCGTGCAGCGTGAGCTTCAGGACACCATACGTGTCGTCGTTGTTGACCTCACTGTTGGCGATGGTCGTGTTGATCGCGTAGTGGCTCTTCCCTCCGGTGCCCACGACGAACTCCCGAATGCCGCGCACAGGATCAGCAATGCCCGCCGGCGTCTGCTTCGCGAAGCGCTCGTAGTTGTGCGTATGGCCGCTCAACACGACGTCCGCCCCGTAGTCGTAGAGAGCCTGCCAGATTGGTTGCATGTACGCCTGGCTGCCATGGACACTGCTGGAGCTAAAGCGCGGGTGGTGCCAGTAGGCGATGGTGCAGGTTCTAGGGTTGGCGGCGAGATCCGCGCGGAGCCACTGCTCCTGAGCGGAGCCCGCGGCGCATGAGATAATCGTACAGTTGAGGTTGGTGTTGATCACCACGACGTGCCATGCGCCAGCATCGTAGCTGTAGTATCCCTCCGAGGGGTCACCTGCGGCGGCGCCGAAGTAGCCGTAGTAGCCTGCGGCGCCCGATGTGCCGTATTCGTGATTCCCAACGGACGGCTTCGTGCGTAGCTTGTGCTGGCCCCAGGTCGGGTCGTAGCAGTCGTCGAAGTTGTCCACGCTGCCAGTCTCGTAGGCGTTGTCACCCAGCGTAAACACGGTGCCATCGATGCTATCGAGGAGCAGCTCAGTGTCACTGTCGTTCGTGTTTGCGCAGGTCGAGATGTCGCCAGCACCGACAAGCACCGCGTCCGTCGCAAGCGCAGATTGCGAGCCGTCGCTTAGCGTGACAGCAGTCAAAGCGAATAGTAAGGCAACAAGCAGCTTTTTCGTGTGAGCTCCTATCACTGGGAGGGGCTTCCCTAGTATACGTAGGCTGGGGAAATCGTCAACCTAGAAGCGGAGGCTCGCCAAGCGCCGATTGATACACAAAATAACCGCTTCCGGCGGCACGTGTGGGAAGTTAAGCGTACGCTGGTAGCAGGGACATAAGGAGATCTGATGGATGACAAGAACACAGCAGTGCTCATTGTTGAGGATGACCAGGCTCTTGTCAGGCTGCTCCGCTTCGCCTTTCGCGATGAGGGGTTTAGCGTAACTTCTGCGGAAAACGGACTCGCCGGGCTGGAATCTGTGGAGCAGAGCGAGCCAGACGTTATTACGCTTGATATTCACATGCCAGTGATGGACGGCTACGGCTTCTATCGAGGGTTGCGGGAGCGCGGGTATGAGATGCCCGTGCTCATCTACTCCGGAAATAACGTCAAGGGGATGGCCGAAGAGGTGGGGGCGGATGGCTATCTCAGCAAGCCGTCTTCTACAGACGAGGTGATTGCGGCAGTACGCGGCCTGCTCAAGAAGGCAGCGTGATCGTGAACTCAGCGCCGCCGCCTGGCTTGTTCTGAACACTGATCGTCCCGCTCATGCGGCGGACGAGTTCGCTGGTGACGAACAGACCGATTCCCAACCCCTTAGCGCCGGCAGCAGACTCGCCTCGATAAAAGCGCTCGAAGATGTGGGCCTCATCCTCAGCTCGGATGCCGTTGCCGTTGTCCGAAACGCTGATGACTACGCGCCCATCCACCGGCTCAAGGCGCACGCTAACCGTTGGAGGCTTCCCCCCGTACCTGACAGCGTTATCCAGTAGATTCACCACCGCCTGGCAGAACCGGTCCTCATCCGCATGAATAACTAGCGGGCCTTCCGGATAAGACGCATGCACGACAGCGTCCGGGTTGCGTTCCTGCAGCGCCACCGTTTCCTTTCGTAGCACCTTCGCAAGATCGACGCTCTGCTCGCTTAGTACTAGGCGGTCCATCTGGATCCGAGTCAGATCGAGAAACAGCTCGATAATACGGCGCATCCGGACCGTTTCGCTCTCCAGCGTTTTGATGGCCTCCGTCGTGTCCGCGTCAAAAGCGCCCGGCGTCTTCAGCACCCTGTTCGCTAGCCAGCGCGACCAGCCGTAGACCGTGGTCAGAGG
>JBKKBW010000031.1:0-3234 GCA_046713635.1 Dehalococcoidia bacterium | reverse complement strand
CACGCACGCGGGCCCTCGTCCGGCGCGAGCTCAGTCACGTCGAAGCCCACGATGCGTCGCTCCGCCGCGACTGCCGCCAACAGCTCGACAACCTCGTCCCAGAACAGGCCACCGGGTTCCGGCGTGCCAACCGCCGCCATCTGCGAAGGGTCAAAACCGTCCAGATCGATAGTGATGTAGATGTCGTTCGAAAGCCTATCGATAATCTCGCGCGGCCCGTCCAGCTTGCGAAACGCCTGCGGCGGGTAATACGCGAAGCCGCGCTCCTGAATGTGCGAATACTCCTCGGCTTCGGCGCTACGCAGGCCGATTTGCGTGATCGGCGCGACTTCTGAACAGCGGCGCAGCGTGCACGCGTGGTTGTAGTCGCTCTCCATGTATTGGTCGCGCATGTCCGCGTGCGCGTCGAACGCGAGCACCGATAGGCCATCGATGCGCTTCGCATGCGCTCGCGCCGAACCGACCGCGACGGTATGCTCGCCGCCGAGCGTCACGACGAACTTCCCGGCATCGATTTGCTCGCCCACGACCTCTTCGATGCGATCGATCGCGGCTGCGGCGTTTCCGGTCGGCACGGCGAGCATCGGTAGCGTGTGGATTCCCCAGCGATACGGCTCATAGCCAATCCCGACGTCAAATAGCTCCATGTCCTCCGACGCAGCAATGATTGCGCCAGGGCCTTCGCGGGCGCCCGCCCTGGCCGTCGTCGTGCTGTCGTAGGGCACAGGCAGGACGATCACGCGAGCGCCTTCGTACGCCGTGTACTCCTCGGGCGGAGCGACGAAGTTGGATGGTGCAAAGAACCGGTCGTCAGGCATGTGGGCAGTGTCTCAAATCGGTGCGACAGGCTGCAGCCTGTCCTAGGACTACGAGGAGGATGCGCCGTTCGGCGAAGCCGCGACGCCCTCCATGCCATCGAGAGACATTTCTGGCGCCGCACGGTTCGCGATCGCATCGGCATGGGATTCGGCGAGCGCACTGACGATCAGCGGCAGCGCGACCGTAACCTCGACGTTCACGGTAACGAAGTCCGCCTCGGGTGCGATTTTGCGCCACGACTGCGCCTCCTCGAACGTGCAGCCGGAGAGCCCGCCCCACTGTGGCTGGTCCATCGTTATCTGAACACCGTAGCTGTGGCCCTCGCGGTCGCGCCCGACGGTATAGCTCGCTGCGGCTGCCTGCTGGATGAAGTTCTTCGGCGTGCCACCGCCCAGGTAGATCACCGCCGACTTCTCCGAATTCGTCACCAGATGCGTCGTCTCCAACACGTCACGGATGATGTCGAACTGCACGACGTGTCCGTAGCGGTTGCGCGCATTCGCCAGCGCCAGACCGTGCATGCTGTCCCCCAGCGCCGCGCTGTAAATCGGCACGCCGGCGCGCGCCGCCGACGTCAGGATGCCCTGGTGCTTCGCGACGGGCGCGGCCGCCTGGCCAATAAGCGAGAAGAACTCGCGGGTCGTGTATGGACGATCGGTGTCCAGCGTTCGGATAAAACGGACAACGAACTCTTCGGACGCGGTGAAGTCGGTCTCGGGCGCAAAGACATCGTAGAAGCGATTGAACTTCAGGCGGCCGAGCGCGACGTCGTCCGTCTGTGCTGAGTGCTGCCAGTGTGGGGCTCCGAGCGTCTCGTACAGATCGTGGAACAGGTTTGCGCCCGTGCTCACGATGCAATCCACCATGCGGTGCTCGATCATGTAGGTGAGTACATTGCGCATGCCGCCGGGCACCAACGCACCCGCCACGCCCAGAAAGATGCGTGTCTCCGGATCTGCCATGGCCCGGCCCCAGATCCGCGCAGCCTCCGAAAGCTGGCGTGCTTGGAACGACGTCGCACCCATCCGGTCGACTAGCTCGGACGCAGAAGCGCTGCCGGTGATCGGGAACGGCTCGACGCGCGTATGACGGAGGTCGCTCACGTCATTCTCCCGCGCCCGCCAGCTCCGCAACGCGCGCGACGACCTCGAAGCGCTCCTCTTCGAAGAGCGGGATCGCGTCCTCGACGATGTGCGGGTACTCGAGCCCGCGGCGGATGGTGCCCTCGCGGACGACCTTCAGGTCGAAGGCGTCTTTGAGCGTACGCAGCGCCGGCTCAGCATCGAAGCCCTTGCAGGAGAAAATGTCGCACCAGACCAGGCCTTGGTCTGGAAACGTGTGAAGGGTGATATGACTTTCCGCGATCAAAACGAACCCGGAAACGCCCCAGTCCTGCGGTTTATCTCCGACATACCGTTGGACGTGTGGAGCCGCGATCTTCGTCATCCCGATGCTGGCGGGATATCGATCGAGCAGCTCACGGACCAGCTCTTCGCTGGCTAGCCTCTCCGGGTTCCCACGGAACCCATCGATAACGAGGTGCATAGTTGCAGTTCCTCCTCTATCCATGGACCCCCGGCATCTCAGCCGGGGAAATCATAAAATCCACCCCCCTTAAGGAAGCGCTAGTCTCTGCCCGATACGTCAAAGGCCCCCCAGTCGCCCGCGTGTTGCGGAAGCGGCACCGGTTGGCCTCGGGTCCTGCTTTTACGTTTGCCGGGCGTATCCTGCGGCGGGCGGCGTCGGACCAATTAACCGCCTGTCTTGACACGCAAAATGTACTGTAACACAAGGAGCGCGCGCCTCGCAACAAGGATGTGAAAGTGGCGCGGCTGTCGTTAACCCTGCGGTGGAGGGGTTTGACCGCCACCAGCTTCGCTGCCACCACCTTGGCCACCACCTCGACGGCGTCGCCTGCCACCACGACGCCGCCTGCGACGCTGCTGATCAGTGGCGTTCGCTTCCGCATTCGGCGGTGCCGGTACTTCCTGCACCGGACGGCGAGGCGGCATACGCTCGGGCGGAGGGAGAGGCGGCGCTTCGGCGCTTTCAGTCTTCATCAGTTCGCGCTCGAAGGTGTCGACAAGTGGCTTCGGTCGTATTGCTGTGCCGTACATCATACGGAAGTCGATCAGCGGCATTTCGGTTGGTCCTTCGCCCTCGATGAACAACAGGATCGTGTCCTTCAGCACATTGATCTTCATCACGCGCGCCTCGCCTGTCGGCGTAGAGATCCGAGCGCCCGGCTTGGGCAGCCCTGCCTTTAGCTCGCGATACTGGTCGAACTCGTATGTCAAGCAGCAGAGCAGCCGGCCGCACGCGCCCGAAAGCTTCGATGGGTTGAGCGGCAGGTCTTGCTCCTTCGCCATCCGGATCGAGACGCTGGGAAAGCTCGTCAGCCAGGAGCTGCAGCAG